>JAGVII010000108.1 GCA_020056155.1 Afipia sp. | reverse complement strand
TCAAAACTCATATTTCACCCTTGCCCAATTTCGCACGTGCCTGTGGTCGTGTGTCAGTCGGTAGGTATCCGGACAAGAGGCCGGACAGCCGCCAAGGGACGAAGAAGCCGAGGGTCACTTAGGTCGATCTAGACTTAAGAGGCCAGCATCTCTCTCCAGGGATGCCGTTGAAGGTGACTTTGCTCCTTGCAACCGTGACTGGCAGCCGGAGGCGAACCGGCGCACCCCGCTCTCAACGGGGGACGCGACTTAAAGCAACGACGGATCGGGCTTTTTTGGTCTCTGTTGGCTTTCCATCAGCCAGCGCGAATACCGAAGAGGCTTGTCCTTCATTGCCAGGTGTGCGGGCGGGAGCTTTCCCAACCAATCCACGGCAGCACAGTTTGGTCTGAGTGTTATGGCTCGGTCGCGCCTCCATCGCGTGACAGCCACAGCGCTCATATCCGACATCATTTTTGGACGGTTCATCGCCAGATCGTTTGGCGGGGCCGTTTGGGAGAGTGCTATGACCGATCGTATCCAGGAATTCCTGCGCAACCGCCGCAGCGAGGGCCTCGACACCGAGCCATGTCTCGTCGTCGACCTCGAGGTCGTGCGCGACAACTACCAGACCTTCGCGAAGGCGCTCCCTGACTCACGCGTGTTCTACGCGGTGAAGGCGAACCCGTCGCCGGAAGTGCTGTCGCTGCTGGCCTCGATGGGCTCGTGCTTCGACACCGCGACCGTTGCCGAGATCGAGATGGCGCTGGCTGCCGGTGCGACGCCCGACCGCGTGTCCTATGGCAACACGATCAAGAAAGAGCGTGACATCGCGCGCGCCTTCGCGCTTGGCATTCGCCTGTTCGCAGTCGACTGCTCGGCCGAAGTCGAGAAGATCGCCCGTGCCGCTCCCGGCGCGAAGGTGTTCTGCCGCATTCTTTATGACTGCGCAGGCGCCGAGTGGCCGCTGTCGCGCAAGTTCGGTTGCGATCCGGAAATGGCGGTCGATGTGCTCGACCTCGCCAAGCGCCTTGGCTTGGAGCCCGTGGGCATCTCGTTCCACGTCGGTTCGCAGCAGCGCAAGGTGAAGGCGTGGGATCGCGCGCTGGCGATGGCCTCGACGGTGTTCCGTGACTGTGCCGAGCGTGGAATCAACCTGTCCATGGTCAACATGGGCGGCGGATTCCCGACGAAGTACCTCAAGGACGTTCCTCCGGTCGTGCAGTACGGCCGGTCGATCTTCCGTGCGCTTCGCAAGCACTTCGGCAACCAGATCCCGGAGACCATCATCGAGCCGGGCCGCGGCATGGTCGGCAACGCGGGCATCATCGAGACGGAAGTCGTTCTGATCTCGAAGAAGAGCGACGACGACGAAAACCGCTGGGTCTACCTCGACATCGGCAAGTTCGGCGGTCTCGCCGAGACGATGGACGAATCGATCCGGTACGCGATCCGCACGCCGCATGACGGCGCGGATATGGCTCCGTGCATTCTCGCCGGCCCGACCTGCGACTCCGCAGACGTGCTGTACGAGAAGGTGCCGTACCCGCTGCCCGTCACGCTCGAGATCGGCGACAAGCTGCTGATCGAAGGCACGGGTGCGTATACGTCGACGTACTCGTCGGTGGCTTTCAACGGCATCCCGCCGCTGAGGACCTACCACATCTGAACAGCCTCGCCCGAGGCCTGAACTAACCGGGAGCCGGTCCGCCGGCTCCCATCCCGTCACATCGCGATTTTGCTGACAACACTCCGCGGCTCCTTGCCGTTTGGAGTGGGGACTGACGTGCCATGACTGCTGTTTGGAAGACGACTGCTGCCCTCACCACCGATGCCGCTCCGTTCGCGATCCGTGCGGAGCGTGCCTCGGACGTCGTTGCGCGTGAAGCGCTGCTGGATGCGAGCTTCGGCGAAGGCCGTCATGCGCGCACCTGCCAGCGCCTGCGCGACGGACGTGCGCCCGCCGAAGGCCTCGCCTTCTCCGCGGTGCATGAAGGGCGCGTGGTCGGCACCGTGCGGTTGTGGCACGTCAGCGCCGGCGGCATTCCGGCGCTGGTGCTCGGCCCGCTGGCGGTCGATGCCTCCTGCCGCAAGCTCGGCATCGGTGCCGCCTTGATGACGCATGCGCTGGCGGCGGCGAAAACCCGCGGCCATGGCGCTGTCATCCTGCGTGGCGACGCCGGCTATTACGCCCGCTTCGGCTTCTCCGCCGGGAAGACCGGCGAACTGGCGCTGCCCGGTCCTTTCGAGCGCGAACGGCTTCTGGCGGTCGAGCTGCGCGACGGCGCGCTGGATGAGGCCTGGGGCATGATCGTGGCGACAGGCACGAAGGCCCGGCGGCCGCGCGTCCGTACGGCTGGCAAAGCTCGCCGGCTTGTGCTCCGCGCGGCGTGATCGGTCCCGCCATGAACAAACCGTCGCGACTGAGGACCATGCTCATGCTCCTTTTTGCTTTTCAGCTTTCAGCCGATCTACTCCAGCGCTGGTGGCGTTCGCCTAGGCGGCGTCCGGTTCTGAGCGCGATCCGCGTTTCGGCGAGAGCGCCGCGGCGCAAGTAAGCCGCGCAGCCTGTTGGGTTTTGACAAGCCGGATTGAGCCCTCCATGGCTGCTTGATTTGAGCGCCAAGACACGGCATTGCGTGGCATGACCTTTCAAGGTGCTCGCCGCGCAGTGCTGTTTTCATAAGGAAAGACCGATGACCCGCAGCCTCATTTCATCCGGTTCGCCGTTCGAGAAGATCGCCGGCTACAGCCGCGCCGTTGTCGACGGTGACTTCTGTTTCGTCGCCGGCACCACGGGCTACGATCCTGTCACGAAGAACCTTCCTGAAGATGTCAGCGAGCAGACCCGCAACTGCTTCAAGACCATCGGCATCGCGCTCAAGGAAGGCGGCTTCGAGATGGCCGACCTTGTGCGCGCGACCTATTACGTCACCGACGCCAAGGACTTCGACGCGGTGTTCGCTGTATGTGGAGAGACGCTCGGCGACATCCGGCCGGCAGCGACGATCATGGCGGTCTCCGCTCTCTATAAGCCCGAGATGAAGGTCGAAATCGAAGTCACGGCCAAACGCCGCGGCGCATGATGCACCGCAGCGACTGATATCGGTCAGCGGCATCTTGCGACCAATGTCTGGGATGCCAGAGCTTGTGAGCTGTCCCGAGACGTTTCATACTCCCTCGCAAGCCGGCTAACGCCGGACGGTCCAAGACCGTCCGGCGTTAAGACACGGCACAATAGAGGGAGAGAACATGACAAAGACCATTCCGGCGCTCGCCGCCGCATTTGCTCTTATTGCCACGTCCACGGTCGCTTCAGCCCAGGTTCAGCTCAAGGCTTCGCACCAGTTCCCCGGCGGAAAAGGCGACGCCCGCGACGAAATGGTTCAAATCCTGGCGCGCGAAGTCAACGCCGCCAATGTCGGCCTCGAAATCAAGGTTTTCCCCGGTGCAAGCCTGGTGAAGGCCGCAGAACAATGGCGCGCGATGCAGCGCGGCCAGATCGATATCTCATCGTTCCCGCTCGATTATGCGTCGGGCTCGGAGCCCCAGTTTGGCGCCACCTTGATGCCGGGACTGGTCAAGAGCCACGACCATGCGCTGCGCATCAACAAGTCGCAGTTCATGAAAGACATTAAGGACATCATCAACAAGGCGGGTGTCGTTGTCCTCGCCGACGCCTGGCTGGCCGGTGCTTTCGGCGGCAAGGACAAGTGCATTCTCGAGCCTGACGATGCGAAGGGTCTCAAGGTCCGATCGGCGGGCGCGACATTCTCGGAAATGTGGGCCGGCGCCGGAGCGTCGATCGTCTCCATCCCGTCCAACGAAGTCTACAACGCGCTGCAGACCGGCGTCGCCAACGGCACCGACACATCGACGGGCAGCTTCACCTCTTTCCGCCTGTACGAGCAGCTCAAGTGCGTCACCGCGCCGGGCGACAATGCGCTGTGGTTCATGTACGAGCCGCTCCTGATGTCCAAGGCGTCATTCGACAAGCTGAACGACGCCCAGAAGAAGGCGGTCATGGCCGCTGCCAAGAAGGCGGAAGACTACTTCGCGGGAGAATCGAAAAAACTCGACGAGAAGATGATCGACGCTTTCAAAAAGGCCAATGTTCAGGTCGTGACGATGACCGCGGAGCAGGCGGACAAATGGCGCAAGATCGCCGCCGCCACCTCGTTCAAGACCTTCAGCGAGAAAGTCCCCGGCGGAAAAAAGCTGATCGACGAAGCACTCTCCGTCAAGTAAGCGCACGCCGTGGATCACTTTCTTAACGGTGTCCGGCGGCTGTCTCAGGTCAGCGGGGTCATTTCGACCCTGCTGATTCTGGTTTCGGCCCTTGTGGTCTGCCAGATGATCTTCGTCCGGTCGGTTCTCGGCGAGTCGTCGATCTGGCAAACCGAATTCGTCACCTTCGCGCTGATCGCAGCGACGTTCATCGGCGCTCCATACATCCTGATGACCCACGGCCACGTCAACGTCGACTTGCTGCCGCTTGTGCTCTCGCAGCGCTGGCGCGTCGTGTTCGCATACATTGCCTCGTTCATCGCGCTGGCGTTCTGCCTGGTGCTGTTCGTCAACAGCATCGACTGGTGGTACGAGGCGTGGGCAACAAACAAGCATACCAGTTCGATCTGGCGCGCGCCGCTCTGGATCGCCTACTTGCCGGTGCCTGTCGGCATGGGGCTGCTATGCCTCCAGTATTTTGCCGATATCCTGGCGCTCGCCACCGGCCGCGCCATGCCGTTCGGCCTCAGCCCCGAGGATCGGCTGTGAGTCCCCTCGTCATCGGCCTGCTGATCTGTACCGTTACGTTCTGCGTACTCGCAACGGGCGTTCCGATCGCCTTTGGAATTGGCGCGGTCGCGCTGAGCTTCATGATCATCTTCGATGGCATGCGCAGCATCAACTTCCTGACCGAAACGCTTTTCGCAGGCCTGAACGATTTCACGCTCGTCTCAATCCCGATGTTCATCATCATGGGAGCGGCGATTGCTTCATCGCGCGCCGGCAGCGACCTTTACGAGGCGCTGTCGCGCTGGACCCACAAAATCCCCGGCTCGCTGGTGGCCTCGAATCTCGGCGCCTGCGCAATCTTTGCCGCCTTGACCGGCTCATCGCCTGCGACCTGCGCCGCCATCGGCAAGATGGGAATTCCCGAAATGCGGCGGCGCGGCTACGACGCCGACCTCGCAACCGGCGCCATTGCCGCTGGAGGCACGCTCGGCATCCTGATCCCGCCCAGCCTCACCATGATCCTGTACGGCATCGCCTCCGAAACCTCGATCGGCCGGCTGTTTATCGCCGGCATCATCCCGGGATTGCTTCTGACCGCCATGTTCATCGCCTGGGCGATCTATCTGAGCTGGAAGCGCGGCACGCGGCTGATCGATCAGGACCGGATCTATTCGCTCAAGGAGAAGCTGGAGCTGATGCCGAAGCTGCTCCCACTCATCGCGGTGATCGTCGGCGTGATCTATGCGTTGTATGGCGGCATCGCCACACCTTCCGAAGCCGCGGGGGTTGGCGCCGTTCTTTGCATTGTGATGGTCGTGGTGATTTACCGGATGTGGCGGCCTGCGCAGATCTGGCAGATCCTGCGCGACGGCATGCGCGAATCCGGCATGCTGCTGTTCATCATCGGGAGCTCGATCCTGTTCGGCTACATGATGTCGAGCCTGTACGTGACGCAATCCGTCGCGGAGTGGATCGCAGCCATGGACATCAACCGCTGGGTGCTGATGTTCTACATCAACGTCCTGTTGCTGGTTGCCGGCTGCTTCCTGCCGCCCGCAGCGATCATTTTGATGGCCACGCCGATCCTCGCGCCGATCATTCACAACGCCGGCTTCGACCCGGTGTGGTTCGGCGTCATTCTCACCATCAACATGGAGCTTGGGCTGATCACGCCGCCGGTCGGCCTCAATCTGTTCGTGATCAACGGCATCGTTCCCGACGTCCGGTTGCCAACGATCCTGAAGGGAGCGTTCCCCTTCATGCTGCTGATGGTGCTGGCGATCATTCTCATCAGTGCGTTTCCGGGTCTAGCGACATGGTTGCCAAACCGCATCATGTGATTGCCGCAACCCGGCACCGCAGGCGTCCGGTTGACTTTCCGGCCGCCTGTCCTAGCTTAAGTTCATCATGTCGAACGCCCGTAACAACTGCTTGTTGAATCGCGCAGGCCGCCTTCAAACTGGAAGGTAGCCCGGACGGTCGCGCGTGCGCGCCGTACCGGGATTTGACGTCTTTTACCCCGCAAATCAGTTCGTGAAGGAACCCGCACCATGCGCGGGCCTGTTGCGTTGTGCATCCCAGACAAATGATGGAGACATTCATGGCGACCTATCTGCAGCCCGCGCTGCCGCCGATTTCCCTGCGCATGTGCGATGCCGATCGCCTGCGCAACATTGCCGAGGCCGCGTCGGAAAAATATCCGCAGACCTGCGATTTTCTCGCCCGCGAAATCGACCGCGCGGAAATCTTGCCGGATGCCCGATTGCTGCCGGGACTCGTCGCGATGGAATCTGAAGTCACCTTCCGCGACGACATTAGCGGCCACGAACGGGCGGTGACGCTGGTGTATCCGGAGGCGGCGGATGTCGATGCCGGAAAGATCTCCATTCTGACGCCAATCGGCGCGGCGCTGATCGGCCTGTCGGTTGGACAGACCATCGAGTTCCAGACCCCGGCAGGAGGCTGGCGGTCCCTGACCGTACTCAAGGTCAAATAACCGCGCTGGCAGCGCTATCCCTCGACCGGATCGCCGCCGCCCATACGACGGTTTTATGAAAAACCGTCGTGAAAATCCCGGACGGCACAGCACCGTTGCCGTCACCCTCAAGTTGCCGTAAGTCCTTCGCGGCTGCCCTTCCCTGCTATTTTCGGAGTTTCAGTGATGACATCCCCCGTTCACGCGCGCATCGATGGCCCCATCGTCATGATCGGCTTCGGCTCGATTGGCAAAGGCACGCTGCCGCTGATCGAGCGGCATCTCGATTACGACAAATCGCGCATCACGGTGATCGATCCCAAAGACGAAGGCCGCAAGGCACATTGCGAGAAGCACAATGTCCGCTTCATCCAGCAGGGCGTGACCAAGGACAATTACCGCGAACTGCTGACTCCGCTGCTCACGGAAGGCGGTGGCCAGGGTTTCTGCGTCAATCTTTCAGTCGATACCGGCTCCACCGACATCATGGAGTTGTGCAACGAACTCGGCGCGCTCTATATCGACACGGTCAACGAGCCCTGGCTCGGCTTCTATTTCGATGCGTCGAAGGGCCCGGAAGCGCGCTCCAACTACGCCCTGCGCGAGAACACGCTGGCCGCAAAGAAGGCCCGTCCCGCAGGCTCGACCACAGCAGTCTCCTGCTGTGGCGCCAACCCGGGCATGGTCTCGTTCTTCGTCAAGCAGGCCCTGCTGAATGTGGCCAATGACCTCAAGCTCAATGCCCCGAAGCCGAAGACCAGGGCGGAATGGGCGGACCTGATGCGCCAGGCGGGCATCAAAGGCATTCACATCGCCGAGCGCGACACCCAGCGCTCGAAGAAGCCGAAAGAGCCGGACGTCTTCGTCAACACGTGGTCGGTGGAAGGCTTCCTGTCGGAAGGCGTGCAGCCGTCCGAACTCGGCTGGGGCACCCATGAAAAGTGGATGCCCGAAAACGCACACACCCACGAAGCCGGTTGCGGCGCGGCGATCTATCTGATGCAGCCCGGCGCCAACACGCGCGTGCGCACCTGGTGCCCGACCCGCGGCGCGCAATACGGCTTCCTTGTCACCCACAACGAGTCGATCTCGATTGCCGACTATTTCACGGTACGCGACGCATCGGGCACCGTCATCTATCGGCCGACTTGCCACTATGCCTATCACCCTGCGGATGACGCGGTGCTCTCACTGCACGAAATGTTCGGCCGCGCGGCCAGGATGCAGGAGAAGCATCACATCCTCGACGAGAACGAGATTGTCGATGGCATCGACGAACTCGGCGTGCTGCTGTTCGGGCACGACAACAATGCCTACTGGTATGGCTCGCAGCTCTCCATCGAGGAAACGCGAAAACTCGCGCCCTATCAGAACGCCACCGGCCTGCAGGTGACCTCCGCCGTGCTCGGCGGCATGGTGTGGGCGCTGGAAAACCCGCACGAAGGCATCGTCGAAGCCGATGAGATGGATTTCGAACGCCTGCTGGAGATCCAGATGCCTTATCTCGGGCCTGTGAAAGGCTACTACACCGACTGGACGCCGCTGACCGATCGTCCGGGTCTCTTCCCGGAAGACATCGACACCAGCGATCCGTGGCAGTTCCGGAATGTTCTGGTGCGCTGATTGATCCTGCAACTCTCGAAGGCGAAAAATGGCCGGGTGTGTCCCGGCCATTTCCATTGCAGGCGCGAATTATTTCGCCAGGTAGTCGAATGCGACCTCGCCCAATCCAAGCGTGAGGTCGACCTTGAAATGCAGCGCCGACACCACTTCGCGCACGGGCAACCGCGCCACGTCGCAGAGCGCGTGCGGAAACAGGCCG
>JAGVII010000446.1 GCA_020056155.1 Afipia sp. | reverse complement strand
GACTGGACCCTGCAAAAATCCGGCTGGGGCACGCTGGAAAACCTCGAGCGCGAACGCTGGATCGACTGCCAGCCGGATTTCGAGACCGCGCACTACATCAATGGCTTTGCGTGGCCCGACGGCAAATTCCGCTTCAAGCCCGACTGGCCCACGGTGCCGTTCCGCAGTCCGGGACTTTCGGGACCGGTCGAGGGATTGCCGGAATTACCTGACCACTGGACCGTGATCGAGGAAGCCGACGACCAGCACCGTTTCCGCCTGGCGACATCGCCCGCGCGCAACTTCCTCAACACCACCTTCAACGAAACGCCGACTTCGCTCCACCGCGAGCAACGGCCGACGGTGATGATCCATCCCGACGACGCGAAAGCGCTGGCGATTGCAGACGGAAGCAAGGTGGCCCTCGGCAATCAGCGCGGCGAAGTGCGCATCCACGCCAAGCTGTTCGAAGGCGTACGCCGCGGCGTACTGATCGCAGAATCGATCTGGCCTAACGATGCATACGAAGATGGGCGTGGCATCAATACACTCACGGGCGCAGACCCGATCGCACCCTATGGCGGCGCTGCGTTTCATGACAACCGCGTCTGGATCAAGTCGTCGGCGTGAGCGCTCGACTAACCGGTGTTATCACATCCCGCCTCGGATCAGCATGTAGATCGCGACGCAGGAAATCACGCCTACGAAGATATCGTTGAGCAGCGTCCGCCTCTCCGCCAGCAAATGCGCTGATTTCACGCCGATGTATCCGCCGGCCAGGCCCCCGGCGATGAAAACTGCGGTCAGCGGCCAATTGATCAGACCGGAGAAAGCGTAGCTCGCTGCAGTGGTCAGTCCAAAAGCCAGCACAGCCACCAGCGATGAGCTCACCGCATAAATCAACGGCATGTCGGTCGCGAAGACCAGCGCAGGCACGATCAGGAAACCGCCGCCGATGCCGAAGAAGCCGGAGAGCATTCCGGTCGCAAGCCCGAGACTGGCCAGCACCGGCGCATTGGCTTTGCTCAGCCGCACAAACTGGTTACCGCCATGATCGCGGCGCCGCCTCATCAGCACAGCAATGACCAGCATCAGAAGCGCAAACATCATCAACAGGCGCTGGCCATCAACCATCTTGCCGGCCAGAGAGCCAAAAAATGCGCCAATGACACCAGCTCCCGCGAGCACCGAGGCGCATCCCCACTTCACCATCCCCGAGCGCGCGTGAATGATGAGGTTGAACGCCGCGCTCGCCGCGACAGCCAGCGAACTGGTGCCGATCGCCACGTGCGCATTCGGCACGCCGACGAGATAGACCATCAGGGGGACCGCGAGAATCGAACCGCCGCCTCCAACGAGACCCAGCGAGAAACCGACGAGCGAACCCGATGCCGCTCCGAGCAGGCCTTGGGCAAGGGACATCATGCTCATCGCCCCGTTGCCGGCACAGATGCGGTGAGATTCATCACGTTGCGCGCAGCATGCCACGATTCCATGGCGCGAGCATCAGCAACCTGGCCATTCCACAGGTACCGGTCACACCCGCGAACAGCAGGCCTGCACCGATGAAGCCCGGAACGATCAGAAACCACGGCGAGAGAAGCACGGCAAACAGCACACCGGCGAAGCCCAGACCACCCGCAACAATCTGAACCTGGCGCTGGATATCGATGGGCCGACGGCGATCCGTCACAATCGGCAACCCCGCCTTGCGCCAGGCGTCGAGCCCACCTTCGACGATGAAAGCGTCGCAGTCATCGCCTGCGACCGACTTGAGACGCTGCGCATTGGCGAGGGTTCGCGCACCGGACCGGCAGTGGAAGATCACCGGCTTGCCCTGATGGAGTTCGATACCGTCGTCAAGCCCCGACAGCGGCATGTGACGGGCCGCCGCGATATGCTCTCGCGCATGCTCGTCAGCCTCGCGAATATCGACGAGAACCGCACCGGCGTCCAATAACTTCCGGGCCTGCTGCGGACTGATGGTTTGAAGTGCCATGAGAACCTCTCGACTCGTCAGCGCCGCGAACGACGCTTCGGTGGCGGACAAAACAAGCTATGAAGGCTTGCAAGGAGCTGCTCGATGCGGGGATCGGCGATCCGATACCAAAGCACCTGAGAGTCCCGGCGGAATGTGACGATCTTTTCGTCGCGCATTTTTGCCAGATGCTGGGACAATGCGGACTGGCTAAGACCCACCGCTTCCGAGAGAGCGGTGACATTCGCCTCTCCCCACTCCACGAGCTTGCAGAGAATCATCAACCGCTTCTCATTCGCGAGCGCGCGCAGGATGTCAGCGACTTCCATCGCCTGCGACTGGAACTCTGCAAGATCGAAATGCCTAGCACCCATTTTGCAACCTTCATATTAGATGTTGCTTATTTAGTATTATCTAATGTAATAAGTCAACCTATCAGTACCGCGTAACCTGGCAAGGAGATCCGCAATGACTGGCAAACCCATCATCGAAGCGTTCTTCGATGCCCCCACCAACACCATCAGCTATCTGGTAACGGATCCTGCGACACTGAAAGCAGCCGTGATCGATCCGGTCCTCGACTACGATCCAAAGTCGGGCGAGGTCGACACCGCGTCGGCCGAGAAAATCCTGAGCGCGGCCAAGACGCGCGGCGTGGAGATCGTCTGGATTCTCGAAACTCATGCCCATGCCGACCACCTCTCTGGCGCGCCCCTTATCAAGGCCAGGACCGGAGCAAAGATCGGCATCGGCGAGCACATCAAGGATGTGCAGCGTATTTTTCGCCCGATCTTCAATGCGACAGATATGAAACCCGACGGCGGAGATTTCGATCATCTGTTCGCGGACGGCGAACGCTTCAGCATCGGCAGTCTCAGCGTCGAGACGCTCTATACGCCCGGCCACACGCCGGCGGATGTCAGCTACAAGATCGCGGATGCGGTGTTTGTCGGAGATACACTGTTCATGCCCGACTACGGCACGGCGCGTGCGGACTTTCCCGGCGGCGACGCGCGCCAGCTTTATCGCTCGATCCAGCGCCTTTTGTCCCTGCCGCCGGCAACACGGCTTTTTATGTGCCACGACTACAAGGCGCCGGGGCGCGACACCTATGCGTGGGAGACTACGGTTCAGGAGCAGCGCGACAACAACGTCCACGTCGGAGCGGGAAAGACCGAGGACGAATTCGTCGCGGCACGGACGAAGCGCGACGCGACACTGTCCGCGCCGACGCTGTTGCTGCCGTCGATTCAGGTCAACATCCGCGCCGGGGCTTTCCCGCCAGCGGAGGCCAACGGGGTGAACTATCTGCGTATCCCCGTGACGTTCAAGTCGGACTCGCGCATCGGGAAGGCCGCCGGTTAGGACGCGGTTCTGCTTTCCCAGTACGGATCACGCAGCTTGCGCTTGAAGATCTTGCCGCTCGCCTCGCGCGGCAAGGCATCGAGGAATTCGATGTCCTTCGGGACCTTGAAGTTTGCAAGCCGCTTGCGCAGGTAGTCCTGCACGTCCTTCGGCATGAGCGTGACGCCGGTGTCCGGCTCGATGCAGGCCATTAGCCGTTCGCCGAATTCCTCGTCGGGGATGCCGAACACCGCGCAGTCGCGCACACCGTCCATGCCTATCAGGGTGTTCTCGATCTCAGCCGGATAGATATTGACGCCGCCCGAGATCACCATGTCGCGCTTGCGGTCGCACAGGAACAGATAGCCATCCTCGTCAAGATAACCGACATCGCCGACACTGATCAGGCCCTCGCGGCCGGCTTCCTCGCGCGCACCCGTCTTGCGGTGATAGTCGAAATCCGGGATCGCGGTCTGCCGCATGAAGATCTCGCCGATCTCGTTGACGCCGCAGGACTCGCCGTTCGGTCCGAATATCTTCACAATGCCGCCTTCGATGGCGCGCCCGACCGTACCGGGTTTCGCCAGCGCCTCCTGCGCCGAATGCCAGACTGGAATTCCGGTTTCGGTCGAGCCGAAATACTCGTGAACGACCGGCCCCCACCACGCGATCATCGCCTGCTTGACCGGCACCGGACACGATGCAGCACCGTGCACCACAAAGCGCAGCGATGACAGATCGTAGCGCGTCTTCACCTCGTCCGGCAGCCGCAGCAGGCGCACGAACATCGTCG
This sequence comes from Afipia sp., assembly GCA_020056155.1. Taxonomy (GTDB): domain Bacteria; phylum Pseudomonadota; class Alphaproteobacteria; order Rhizobiales; family Xanthobacteraceae; genus Afipia. The sequence continues at coordinate 1,678 of JAGVII010000446.1, read as the reverse complement.
GCACCATGTGCATGTGAGTGACCTTGTGCCGCTCGATCAACTGCAGCAGATCCTCAGGGTCAAAGCGCGGCTCCAGCACGATTGTGCAGCCGTGGCGGAACGCCAGCATGCCGTAGGAATTCGGCGCCGAATGATACATCGGCCCGTTCATCAGAATGACCTGATCTTCATTCGGCTTCACGCCATAGGTGATGGCGCTGACACGTTCGGCGGCAACCATTTGCTCGGGCTGCATCGGCAGGCGCCGGACACCCTTCGGACGGCCCGTGGTGCCGGAGGTATAAAACATCGGCGATGCACGCCCCGGAGCGTCCCGGGACGGCGCATGGCCGTCACGCCACACGTCCCAATCCAAGAAGCCATCGGGCACGCACGCAAGGTCTGGCGAAACACCGAAGACCTCAGCGATTTCCGGCGGCGTCGACACCACCAGCAGCGGCAGCCGCTTCGGCAAGCCGTCCTTGATCTGGGGCAGCAGGTCGGCGTGGCAGACCAGCGCCTGCGCGCCGCTGTCGGCCAGGATATAGGCAACCTCTTCGGCTTTCAGGTGCCAGTTGATCGGCACCACCGGCGAACCAAGCATCGCGGCAGCCGATGAGGCTTCGAAGAAAGCAAAATCGTTGCGCAGCATTAAGCCCACGGGCGCACCGTCGCGAACGCCGAGCGCCTTGAAGCCACTCGCGGCGCGCGCGATGCGTTCTTGAATTTCGAGAGTGCCGATCTGGCGATCGCCGCTGATAATCATGATGTCGTTCCGGCTGGAGTGGCGAACAGGCGCGCCGCGGCATCCGCAGCGCCCCGTCGTGCATTTACTGATCGTCGAGCACCTTGCCGAACCCGACCCAGCTCTTGCCGTCGAAGCGGCGTAGCAGCAACTGCTGGAAGGGCAGATAGTCGTCAGGACTCGTGTTCACGGTGATGCCCGGCAACAACAACGGTAACTGAACGTTCTTGAGTGACGCAGCCTGGCGCTTGATATTCTCGCTGCTGAAATCGTCCTTACATGCCTTGAGCACGGCAACTATCAACTGAGCGTAGTGATACCCTGCGGAATAATTCGAGTTATTGAGATCCGCATTCGGCATGTATTGCTTCATGAATGCGAAATACTCCTTCACGCCGGGATCATTCGCCCACTGCACGTCATTGACGTCCTTCTGATTGCTGGACGAGATCATACCGACGGCATTCTCCAGTCCGGCCGGCGCCAGAAACGAGATCGACGCCGCCGAGGTTGGCAGGAATGTCAGGTCGGGCTTCCAGCCCAGTTCGGCGATACCCTTGATCAACTGCGACGTGAATTTCCCAAGCACCACCCCGAACAGGACGTCAGCGTTCGATGCTTTCAAAGTGGCGAGTTGTGAGCTGATGGTCGGAGCACTGGTTTCATAACTCGCCTCGGAGACGATCATCGTCGCCGCCTTGGCGCCAAGTGCGCGCTTGAAGCCGTTGACGTAGTCGCGGCCGAAATCGTCGTTCTGCGCCAGGATCGCGATCTTCGCGTTCGGCTTGGTCTGCAGAATGTACTTGGCATAGATGACGCCTTCGGATTCGTAGGCTGCCATCCCCGGCATCGTGTACGGGAAGCCCTTCGGGTCGGCCCATTTCGTCGCGCCGCTCAGCACAAAGAGCTGGGGAATTTTCTTGCCGTTGAGATAGCGATGCACGGCATTGTTGG
>JAGVII010000815.1 GCA_020056155.1 Afipia sp. | reverse complement strand
TGTTCCAGCGGCAGCTTCGATCCGACCGATATGATGGACTGGTTCGACACCAAGAAGAAGTTGCCCGGCGAGCGCCGGCCGGTATTTCCCGAGGGCGTTCCGGGCGTCGAACAGGGCGTGCCGAGAGACATGTACAAGGGCGCGCAGCAGGAGCCGCCGCCGGTCGCCGATGTGCCACCGCCTGCGGCAGAGCCACCGAGGCCGGCTGCAAGATCCGCAGCCCGCGAGGCGGAGCCGTTTCCGAAGCCCTTGGACGAGGCCAAGCCGCCGCCGAAGATGAAGAAGCCGAAGCGCAGGAGTGTGACCGCGCCGGACCCCGAGCCAGCACCTGCGCCGCAGCGGCAACAGCAGCAGGCCGCGCCGCAGCAGCAGGCCGCACCTCCGCCTCAGCAATCATCGTCCCCATTCCCGGCGCCTCTGCCGAGCGGGGGCTTCGCGCGCTGATTAAGCCCTCAACGCGGTCCTCCGGATAATTTTCTGACGATCCTTGGGGCTGCGCTTTTTGATCCTCTTTATTGACATGAGGTCCGTAAAGGGCGAACGGATCATTCATGTCCTTTACCATTGCCATCATCGGCCGGCCCAATGTCGGCAAGTCGACCCTGTTCAACCGGCTGGTTGGGCAGAAGCTGGCGCTGGTCGATGACCAGCCGGGGGTGACGCGCGACCGCCGCGAGGGCGAAGGGCGTCTGGGCGATCTCGAATTCACGCTGATCGATACCGCCGGCCTCGATGAAGGCCCGAAGGGTTCGCTGACCGCGCGGATGCAGGAGCAGACCGAGGCGGCGATCGCCGCCGCCGACGCGCTGATGTTCGTGATCGATGCGCGCGCGGGGCTGACGCCGAACGACCGGGCCTTCGCCGACTTCGCGCGCCGGGCCAACAAGCCGGTGGTGCTCGTCGCCAACAAGAGCGAAGGCAAGGCGGGCGAGGCGGGCGCAATGGAAGCCTACGCGCTTGGGCTCGGCGATCCGATTCCGATTTCCGCCGAGCACGGTGAAGGGCTCAGCGATCTCTACGACGCGCTGCGCGTGCTGATGCCGGAGCCGGTCGAAGAGGATGACGAGGAGGACGATCCGGAGTCCTTCGAGAACGTGGACGGCGAGGACGAAACCCTTTCGACGCGCCCGATCCGTGTCGCGGTGCTCGGCCGTCCCAACGCCGGCAAGTCGACGTTGATCAACCGTCTTCTCGGCGAAGAGCGGTTGCTGACCAGCCCCGAAGCCGGAACGACTCGCGATTCCATCGCGGTCGACGTGACGTGGAAGGGCCGCGAGTTTCGCGTGTTCGATACCGCCGGTCTGCGGCGGCGCTCGCGCATCGAGGACAAGCTGGAAAAGCTGTCGGTGTCGGATGCCCTGCGCGCGGTGCGGTTCGCGGAAGTCGTCGTGCTGATGATGGACTCGCAGAGCAAGTTCGAGGAACAGGATTTGCGGCTCGCCGATCTGATCGAGCGCGAGGGCCGCGCCCTTGTGATCGCGGTCAACAAGTGGGACCTGATGGACCGCGCACCCAGCCAGATCGCAAGGCTGCGCGAAGACGCCGATCATCTGCTGCCGCAGGTGAAGGGCATGCCGGTGGTCGCGGTCTCCGGCATGATGGGCGAGGGCATCGACCGGCTGATGAGCGCCATCGAGGACGCTTATCGCGTCTGGAACCGGCGCACGTCGACCGCGCAGCTCAATCGCTGGTTCGAGCAGGCGGTCCAGAACAATCCGCCGCCGGCCGTGTCCGGCCGCCGCCTCAAGCTCAACTACATCACCCAGACCAAGGCGCGGCCGCCGAGCTTCGTGGTGTTCTGTTCGCGGGCCGACGCGGTGCCGGAATCCTATCTGCGCTATCTGGTGAACAGCCTGCGTACCACGTTCGATCTGCCCGGAACGCCGATGCGCATTACGCTGCGCGAGAAGGAAAACCCGTTCGCTCACAGGGCGAAGCGGAAGTCCTGAGCGCGGCGGACCGTTTGCCCGGCGCTCAGGCGCAACGCGCGGTCAGTTCACCCGCGTCCATGTCGTCGATTTGCAGATCATGCCGCCCATGGCGCAGCCCGCCGTGGTGAGCGTGCTTCCCGACAGCGACATCTTGCCGGCATAGGTCTTTCCGTCTTCCGGATTGAACGCGGAGCCTTTCCACGCATCGGTGCCGTCCGGCTTCATGTCGTAGAAGATGCGCTGGCCGACCTTGGCAGGCGTTTCAATGCCCGGCTTGAGCCAGACAAGCGAACCGCAATACGCGCCGCCGCCACATGGTCCGATCTTGACGCGGGACGCGCCGGTGTCGCGCAGCCACGTTCCGCTCGGGTCGCCCGCGAATGCGGGTGTGGCAATGAGTGCGAGAGTTGCAACGGCGGCTGCAATTCTGAATGCCATTTTGTTTCCCCTCTGATGTGCGCCAGCCTCTTCGTGCCGGTTTGCTCAGGTTGGACAGGGCATGAAAAGGAGTCAATCGGATGCGCGACGCACGGCAGCCGTCATTCCGGGGCGCGAGCGCAGCAAGCGAACCCGAAATCCATTCGATGTTTTCGGGATTCCGGATCAGGTTGCTTTGCAACCTGTCCGGAATGACAGCGGGTGGGTTATCACGCCACCGGCGTGCGGAAGCTCTTAAGCGTCCTGGACGGATAGTCGAAGAACTTTCCGGACTCTGTCCATGACGGCGCGCACATCGGCACGATGAACTCCGCTGCCTGTTCGGGGGTGTCGAGGATCATCGGGTCTTCACCGGGCATGACGGTCGCGCGCATGCGGGTGCGGATCGGTCCGGGGCTGAACAGGTTGACGCGGATCGGCGTGGTCGCGGTCTCGTTCGCCCACACGCGGACGAGGGCATCGAGCGCTGCCTTTGATGCCGCGTAGGGGCCCATATAAGCGGTCGCCTTGCTGGCGATGCCGGAGGTGATGAACACCGCGCGTCCGGCGTCGGACTTCTGCAGCAACGGCTCCATGCAGCGGATCAACTGGAAATTCGCGGTGGTGTTGACGGCGAACATGTTGGCCCAGAATTTCGGGTCGGTATGGCCAAGCGGCGACGATGTCCCCGCGACGCCGGCATTGCCGATCAGAATGTCGAGCTTGCCGTGGCGTTCGTTCAGCGCGGCCCCAAGACGTGCGATGCCGTCGAGATCGGTCACGTCCAGCGGCACCAGCGTGGCGCTGCCGCCGTCGGCGCGGATGACGTCGTCGAGTTCCTCAAGCCCGCCTTGCGTGCGCGCAACGGCAATGACGTGCGCGCCGGCACGCGCCAGCGCACGCGCCGTGGCGTAGCCGATGCCGCGCGATGCGCCGGTGACGAGAGCGATGCGGGAGGCGAGAAGTTGGGTCATGCGATGCAGCCTGAATTCACCCTCGCCCCGCTTGCGGGGAGAGGGTGGCGAGCCGCCATGGCGGCGAGCCGGGTGAGGGGCCTGCTATGGCATATCGATGCATGCGAATAAACCCATGCCGGATAGTCCTCATCCGACCTCTCCCCGCTGGCGGGGACAGGTGAAGGCAGAAGGTCTCTCCGATCCGTG
>JAGVII010000375.1 GCA_020056155.1 Afipia sp. | reverse complement strand
GTTCGCAACTGCCGACATCGTGGCGATCGCATTCTTCGTTCTGGCGTGGATGGTCTACGCGATCACGCTTGAGCGCACGGCACATGGCCGCAACAGCCTGAACGCCCGCATGAGCATCTACCGCGAGGTCTGGGTGCGGCGAATCCTCGACCGCGAAACGCGGATGGTGGACATGCAGATCATGACGTCGCTGCAGAACGGCACGGCTTTCTTTGCGTCCACGACCCTACTGGCCATCGGCGGCGGGTTGACGCTGCTGCGATCGACCGAGGAAGCCATGTCGGTGCTCGCCACCCTGCCGTTCGGCATCCGGAGTTCCCCTGTTTTGTGGGAAATCAAGTGCGTCGGACTCACCGTGATCTTCGTCTATGCATTCTTCAAGTTCTCCTGGTCGTACCGCCTGTTCAATTACGTCGCCATCCTGCTCGGGGCGATGCCATTTGCCGAGAAGCGCGATACGCCTGAAGCGCAGTCGCATGTCATGCGCACCACGAAACTGTTCCAGTCGGCAGGGCGGCACTTCAACCGGGGCCAGCGGGCCTTCCTTTTCGCGCTGGGCTATCTCGGCTGGTTCATCAGCCCGTGGGTGCTGATCGCAACCACCTTGGCCATTGTGATCGTGATGTGGCGCCGGCAGTTCGATTCCGACGCCTATCGGGCCATGTCGAAATAGGCCCTGGTGTCACACCAGCACGCTTGCCGCGCGGGTTCGGATGCGTCATGGCATGGTCATGAACACTTCCGATTCGAAGATCGCCGACGGCGGATCGCTGGACGACGCCATCCTCGCAGTGCTGGCCCGCGACGGCGCAAAGACACTCAGCGCGCCCGAGATCGCTCACGCAATCGCCGCAGGAGACGACTGGCACGGGCTGCTGGTGCCGATCCGCAGGTCCGCGGTGGCGCTCGCGCAGGCCGGGCGTCTTGTGATCTACCGCAAGGGCAAGCCCGCCGACCCGACCGATTTTCGCGGTGTCTATCGGCTCGGGCTGCCGAGGCACGATTAGTTGATCTTGCGCGGCCCCGGAAACAGCTCGCTGCTGCGCCCCGTCGCCCAGTAGGCGATCAGCCCCACCCACTCATGGACGGCGACGTCGGTGCGGGCCAGCCCCGCGCTCAATGTCTTGAACGGCATCGAAGCATCGCTCCAGCCGCGCGTGCGCCAGTCCACCGGATAAGCCTCGACATCGAAACCCGCTTTGCGGAATGCGCCGATGGAACGCGGCATGTGGAATGCAGAGGTCACGAGCAGCCAGCGTTCGCCGGGCTTCGGTGAAACCAGCTTCCGCGTGAACGCCGCATTCTCGGCGGTGGTGCGGGATTCGCTTTCCAGCACGATGCGCGCCCGCTGCGTCCCGAAGTCCTCCAGCAGATCGCCGGCAACCGGCGCCTCCGGCACCGGCTCGCCGATCAGGTTGGCGCTGCCGCCGCTGAACACGATGCGGGCTTGCGGATAGCGCCGCGCCAGTTGCAGCATCGTGACGATGCGTTCGGCCGAAGCATCCATCTCCAGCGAGCCCCGCGCCTGGCTGCGCTCGGGATCGATCGCGCCGCCAAGGACAATGATGCCATCCGGCGCCCGCCCTCCCGTGCTCCCCGCCGGGAAACGTTCGGTCAGCGGCAACAGCAGCAGGTTGCCGAGCGATGAATAGCCGCAGACCAGCAGCAGCACGACGCCGAGCACAAGAATGCGCGCTCCGCCTTTGCGGAATCGTGTCGCCAGCAGCACCGCACCGAGCGCGCAGAGCATCGCAACCGCGTTCGACGGCACGACGAAAAATCCGAGTATCTTGGACAGGCTGAAAAACATAGACCCTGAATGGGCGATCATCACGCGAAGATCAAGAGATCCTCAATCCCATTTCGGCGCGAAACCGAAGTCGGTGATGCGGCCGCCGCGCGTCCCCATCGCGAAGATCTCGCCCATCTCATCATCGGTCAGATTGAAATCGAACACGTCAAGATTTTCCGACAGGCGTTCGACTTTTGAGGTGCGCGGAATGGCGACGACGTCCTGCTGGATCAGCCAGCGCAGGCAAACCTGCGCCGCCGTTTTCTCGTATCGCGCGCCGATCCGGTGCAGCGCCTCGGCATTCTTGACGCGGCCTTTCGCCACCGGACTGTATGCCACCAGCGCGAGACCATTGGCGCGGCACGCCGCCAGCACCTTGTTCTGCTCGAGATACGGATGATATTCGACCTGATTGCACACCAGCGGCGCCGCGGCCTTTGCCACAGCCTCCTCGATCAGCGCCACGGTGAAATTCGAAACTCCGATGTGCCGGGCAAGACCGAGCCTCCGCGCCTCGGCAAGCCCGCCCAGCGTCTCCTCCAGCGGCACCTGCGGATTGGGCCAGTGCAGCAGAAGCAGGTCGACCTCGGTCATGCGCAGCCGCGCGAGGCTCTCCTTGGTCGATCGCAACAGGTCGTTGGGCGCAAAATGCGTCGTCCAGACCTTGGTGGTGACGAACACATCGGAGCGCTTGACGCCGGAGGCGCGCACGCCCTCGCCCACTTCGCGTTCGTTCTCATAAACCTGCGCAGTGTCGATATGGCGATAGCCAAGACGCAATGCCTGTTCGACCAGGCGGGCGCAGGCACGGCCGCGCAACTCCCAGGTCCCGAGACCTATCGCCGGAATGTCCGCGCCGTTCGCCTCAACAGTCTGCATGTCATGCCTCAGCGCGTCGCCGCGACGTTGAACGTGAATGCATCATGAGCCGCGCTGCCCGGCTTGCCAAGACGTGCGCAAGCCGCATTGACTGTGGGGCGCGATCATCCCCTGCGCGCAAGGGCCGCGAACACCATGTCGGGCTCATGCGCGATTACGGTCAGCAGCGCGCGCGCAGGCCCGCGCGGCGAACGCTTGCCCTGCTCCCAGTTACGAATGGTCTCCAGAGGAACGCCGAGACGCGCGGCGAATTCGGCTTGCGTCAGTTTGGCGCGACGGCGCAGGTCGCGCACCACCGGCACGGTGGCTGCTGTGGGCAAACGCGCGCTGTCAGGCATGTCGGGGACCAGCGGCATTTCCCGCCCGTCCAGCACCTCGACGATCCGTCCGTCCGCCTTCAGCCGTAGCCGCTGCATGTGCACCCCTCC
>JAGVII010000437.1 GCA_020056155.1 Afipia sp. | reverse complement strand
GCGGAAGGCACCGCCGCCAATGGCGCCACCGCGGAAGCCGCCTCTACTGATCGCTGCGCCGCCGCCACGAAAGCCGCCGCCACCTCCGCGGAATCCACCGCCTCCGCCAATGGCTGCACCACCGCCGCCGCCGCGAGATATGCCGCCACCTCCGCCTCTACCCTGTGCATCCGCGGTTGATGACGCCATCGCTGGCGCAATCGCGAGAAGCGCTGCCGCGCCAATAATTTTGAGATTGATCATTGTTAGAACTCCGAGTGAACTTGACGAAAGAACGGACGGGAAAGTCAGTCGTTCCGTTCCTTTCGAAGTTTCATGTCACGTTCTCAGTCGTCACCCCAATGCAGCATGAACGGATTGCGACCAAACCATGTCGCGCCATCACTAATGCGCGACGGCCCGATACCAGGGCTGCCGCGACAACCTCGCGCCACGCTGCTCGCCGCTGGCAACGGACTCCTGGCGCGTCGGGGGCAGGGCCTGCAGGAGGGCATCAGCTTTTCCGCGCGTCGCAGCGCATATCATGCCGCAGGGGTGCTGCGCGCTGAACAATGCATGCAGTTCGACATGTGGTCCTTGGTTGCGTCGCTGATCTGGAGCACCACGACGCGGCCGTCCCAAAGCGCGAGGCACGCGCCATCTCCGTCAGTAGCGATCGGTTTTGGGAGGATGTATGCCGATCGTGTTTCGGAGCGTGTGCACGGCAGAATTCCCGCGATGACGATTGCCGACACGTCAACCAGTCCGGCAAACGCAGGAGTACATTGAGCATGTCGGCATAGCTGTACGCGATGGCATCGAGCACGGGCAGGCCCGGAGGTTCGTGCATCGCACCAAGTTGCTGTTGGCGCTGGACAATCGGGCCGCCCGGTGGCATCAAACAGCTCTCGCGCGGCCATTCGCGCCCAGTTCGGATTCGCGCCATGAAGCTGTTTTTCCTGCGTTTTTTCACGTGGTGGAGCGGGTCGACCTTCGGCACGCAGCTGTGGACCCGCCGGTTTGGCGAACTCGTCGGACAGGACGAGGGTGGCAACACCTACTACCGCACGCGCGGCGGCAAGATCGACCCGACGCTGGGCTTTGAGCGCCGCTGGGTGATCTACAACGGATACGCCGAAGCGACGCGCGTTCCGCCGGCCTGGCACGGCTGGTTGCACCACACGGTGGACACGCCTCCAACCGAGATCGACTACAAGCCACGCGAGTGGGAAAAGCCGCACCGCCCCAACATGACCGGGACGCCTGCGGCCTATCGCCCATCGGGCTCGACGCTTGCCAGCGGTCGCCGGCCCAAAGCGACCGGTGACTATCAGCCGTGGACGCCCGGGCAGTAACAGGAGCGCAGAGCCCTGATCCTGCATCCGTAACCGTCGCGCTGGCCCGCCCTTTCCCCGCCGTATTCGGCGTGTTAACCCAAGACCTGCGCGAGGCCCGTTGTCTGTAGAATGGCGTGCAGCCGATTCGTTTGAATCGCATGGTGGGGCCGGATCAGCTTAGATCATGACAGTGATCGTTCCGACAGGTGTGGAGCACGATGTTTTCCGGAAGCCGCTTCGCACCTCTTGGCGTCGTGCTCTTGTAAAGTCGCGCAAGATGTTTCGAACCATCTCCACATTTTCTTTCGTAGCCTTGATCGCAACATTGTGGGTGTCGCTTGCGGCACCCGTTTATGCGCAGATCGGCAACATTTTTTCCGACAGACCGAGGCCGCCAGCCAATATCCAGCGCGGGGAGCCGATAGAGGAACTGGAAGAAGAGGAAGTGCCGGACCTGCCGCCGCAGGGCCGCCTGCTTCCGACACCCAACCGTCCGCTGCCGGGGCAAGGTGTACCACCGCCCGGCACTGTTCAATCTCAGCCGCTGCCTCCGCCGCCAGGAACAGCCGCTGCTCCAAGGCAGCCAGCAGTGCCGGGACAAGGCACGCCGAACGTCGCAACTGTGCCTCCGAATCCGTTGCCGGGTTTGCCGCCGGGGCAGAAGCAGCCGCGCGGTGCGCCGCCGTCGCCAGCGACCCTGCAGCCCGGCGACGAGGTGGTGACGGAGCCGCCGACGCAGAAGATCGTCAACAAGCAGGCGGTCTTTGCTGGGTTGGACAAGATCACCGGCCGCATCATCAAGTTCGATGCCGACATGGGTGAAACCGTTCAGTTCGGCGCGCTGCGCGTCAAGCCTCAGGCCTGTTACACGCGGCCATCGACGGAAGCCGCCAACACCGACGCGTTCGTCGAGGTCGATGAAATCACGTTGCAGGGCGAAGTGAAGCGGATCTTTTCCGGCTGGATGTTCGCGGCCAGTCCGGGCCTGCATGGCGTCGAGCACCCGATTTACGATATCTGGCTGACCGACTGTAAAGGTCCGGCAGCAACCGTTGCGCAGCAGGAGGCGCCGAAAGCAGCGCCACCGCCACCGCCGCCTCAGCAGCAGCCAAAGCGTCCGGCGAGGCAGCCGGCCGTGCAACGGCCATTGCCGCCGCCAAATCCATTCCCGCCGTTCCGGCAGTAAAACGATCTAGGCTTGCGTCAGGCGCGCCAGCGCTTCCGCGCCAGTGACCGGCCGGCTGACGGGAAGCGCGAAGAAGTCGCCATGCCCGGTCACGGCGTCGTCGAGCAGCGTGCGATAGCGCCGCCGCGGAACCTCGACAGCACCGAACGTGCGCAGATGATCCGTCACGAACTGCGTGTCGAGCAGGACGAAGCCTCCGGCGATCAGGCGGGCCACGAGGTGGACGAGTGCCACCTTCGACGCGTCACGCTCGGTGTGAAACATGCTTTCGCCGAAGAACGCGCGGCCAAGACTGACACCATAAAGCCCGCCGACGAGTTGATCGCCGCGCCATGTCTCGACGCTGTGACAATGACCGATCTCGTGCAGCGACGTGTAAAGATCGCGGATACGGCCATTGATCCAGGTATCATCGCGGCCCGGCTGCGGCCCGGCGCATCCTGCGATGGTCTGCTTGAAAGCCATATTGACCGTGACACGGAAGGTGTCCGCCCGAACGGTCCGTGCAAGGCGAGATGCGACGCGAAAGCCATCGAGCGGGATAATGCCGCGCTTTTCGGGTTCGACCCAGAAAATGGTCGGGTCGTCGGCGCTTTCCGACATCGGAAAAATGCCACATGCATAGGCGCGCAGCAGGACACTGGGGGTAATTTCGGAAGAGGCGGTGTCGCGCGAACTCATGCGCAACCATAGCAAAATGTATCCGCTTCCGCGACCGTCAAACCATGCCGGGGGCGGGCTGCCGAACAGTAGGTTGGGGCGTGTGCTTCAGGTGCAAGACGATCCGCGTCCCCGGGTGGGATGCGTCGCGTTCGGCCTTGGTTTCAAGCTTGATCGCCATGGCGCTGACGATGCGCTGGCCCATGCCGGTGGATTGGGGATTCTGCTTCACTTGCAAGCCGACGCCGTCGTCGGAAATCGACAACTCCAACCCGCCGTCGCATGATCGAAGTTCAACGTGAATAGGGCCGGCTCCATCCGGATAAGCGTATTTGACCGCATTCATCACCAATTCATTGACGATGATGCCGATCGCCACTGCCCGGTCCGGATCGATCTCGACTGGTTCCGCCTTCAGCGTCAGACGCGACATCCGGTTGCCTTCTGCAGAGCGGCGCAGATCTTCGAGCAATGCCTCGAGATACTGATTGAGCATCACCGTCTTCAGGTCCTGCGAGGTGTAAAGGCGGCGATGCACCTGCGCGACGGCAGCGACGCGGCCCATTGCATTTGTCAGCGCGGCCTTCACGTCTTCGTCAGTGCTTGAATTCGCCTGAAGATGGAGCAGCGACGCAATGATCTGCAAGCTGTTTCCGACGCGGTGGTTCACCTCGCGCAGCAGGACTTCCCGTTCCGCTGCGAGCGCGGCGTAGCGATCACGCGAGGCATGAACTTCCGCTTCGGCATCGTCGCGTGCCTTGCGCACCAGCGCCTGCTCGATAGCGCCCCTGGCGGCGACATCGAGCAAAGCGAGAAATTCTCCCTGCGTGTCCTTCACCAGATAGTCGGCAGAACCCGCCTTCAGGGCGGTGACGGCAATCTTGCTATCCTGTGATGCTGTTACAAAGATGACCGGCGGAGCATCGGGAATTCTCTGGATTTCGGCGAGTGTCTCAAGCCCGTCGAGGCCAGGCATGTGCTGATCGAGTGCGACCACATCGATTCCTCCCTGCCTGATGCGTGCAAGACCGCTCGCGCCATCGGGGGCGTGTTCGACGGCAAAGCCCTGCCGCTTCAGCCCGCGCTCAACCAGCCGCGCAAGATCGGCGTCGTCGTCAATGTACAGGAGGAGGGATGTTTCGGGTTTCATGTTTTGACGGGTGGAACCTTGATGACTGAAAAGAACAGGCCCAACTGCCGGATGGCGTTGGCGAAACTCTCATAATTCACCGGCTTGGTGATGTAGACGTTACAGCCCAGTTCGTAGCAGCGCTTGATTTCCTGCTCGTCGTCCGTCGTTGTCAGCACCACGACCGGCGCGCATTTGATATGACTGTTTTCCTTGATGCGTTTCAGGATATCAATCCCGGTCATATCCGGCAGATTCAAATCGAGCAGGATCAGCAGCGCCTGATCCTTATGATCGACGCCTGAACCGTCGCGGCCGAACAGATACTTCACCGCATCTGTGCCGTTGGCGAACGGCAGGATTTCGTTGTTGACGCCCGAGCGTCGAATGTTGCGTTCGATCAGACGGGCATGACCTTCGTCATCCTCGATCATGATGATTTTGACTGGCAGACTCATGCTTCTTTTCCCTGAGTTCCGTAATTCCATCGTGCGGGCAGGGTTACGGTGAATGTGCTGCCCGAATGCAGTTCTGACGAGACGCTGATGGTGCCGCCCATTCGACGCACCAGTGCGCGGACATGAGCAAGGCCGATACCCTGGCCTTGACGGTCCTGAAGTCCAGCCCGGCGAAACAGGTCGAAAATCCGCGTGTGGTCTTTTGGATCAATACCACGGCCGTTATCGATGACCTCGAAGATCACAAAGCCAAGCTTCGGGCGGCCCTTGATCAGGATATCGCCCGGTACGCCCGGCTTGAGGTATTTGAGAGCATTATCAATCAAGTTGGAGAAGATTTGTTCCAATGCAAGCCGATCGCTGACGATATTCGGCAGCGGTTCGACGCGGATTTGCGCATTGGCTTCAGAGGCTTGATGCGCCACTGAGGAAATGATTGTTTCAATCAACTCGCGTGCATCGACCTCCACAGGGTGAAAATCGCGTCGGCCTTCGCGGGTCAGATTGAGAATGGCCGAGATGAGGCGGTCCATTTTGCCGATCGATGACTTGATGAAGCCGAGCGCTTCCGAAAAGTCCTGGGAAAGTTGCTTGTCTTCAGGCTGAAGCTCCGGCGCCTCGGTGGGATCGGAATCTCCGATCGGCGTCGGAGCGGACGGGGTTGTTTCGGCGGCGCGGCTATATTTTGCGATCCTGGTGAAGATGTCGGTACGAAGCTCTTCCAGCTCGCTCGTGAAGCCCATGATATTCACAAGCGGCGATCGCAGGTCATGGCTTACGATGTAAGCGAAGCGCTGTATCTCCTCGTTCGCTTCGCGGAGGTCCGCAGTTCGCGTCTCGACGGTTGCTTCGAGGTTGAGATTGTTATCGCGCAGTTGCTTTTCGGCTTCGTCGCGAGCCCGCGTCGATCTTCGCACCAGGAAGATCGAAGTTCCGGCCAGGATGAGTACGAGTCCTGAACCGGCGGTGGTAACGACTGCTGCGAGCGTCTGGCTGCGATCGGCCGCACGCGTTCGCATCAGGAAAAGACGATTTTCCTCCGTGCGCATTGCGGACGCAATTTCTCCGATGCGCTGAACAGCAGCGCCGCTGCCGTCGCGCAACATATCGATGCCGCCGGAGATATCGTTTCGCTTTACGAAGGCGATGGCCGCCGCAAATTCGTCCAGCCGGGACTTCGCTGCCACGCGCAGTTGTTTGCTGTTCTCGATCTGAACGGGACTGTCGGCAGTCTGACTGGCGAGCCTGTCTATGCTGGGCAGGATGCGTTGGGCTGCAGATTCATGCTCTTCCAGAAATTTGGATTGCGAGGTCAGCAGGTAGCCGCGGGCAGCGCTTTCCGCTCGGCGGATATCAAGCAGAACGGTCGATATCTGATTTTCGACCTCGACGGTATGAACCACCCAGCGGCTGTCATCTCGCGCCTTGTTGACCAGCACGATTGAAACAACGCTGATCGCGACGAGCACCAAAAAGCCCGCGGACAACAGGGCAATTTGCCAGAGCGTACGCCTACGGGCCGCGTCCTGTGTCACGCGGACCCTTCGCAGTTACCGAGAGAGCGAAATATCTGAAAATTCAAGTTGCTACCCCTAAACCCAAGTTCATAGCTGAGGTCGAGGATGACGCGCAAATAGGAATTTAGTTCCATTGCTGGAACTCGAAATCTCAGCTTCGCAGCGGGGAAACCTAGGACGACTTGGTGTCGCCAGCCGCGAGGTAATGCTCGAGCCAGTGAATATGGTAGTCGCCGTCGATGATGCTAGGCTCGCGCACCAGCCCGCGGAACAGCGGCAGGGTGGTTTCAACGCCGTCCACCACCATCTCGTCCAAGGCGCGCCGCAGCCGCATCAGGCACTCGCCACGGGTCTTGCCATGGACGATGAGCTTGCCCACGAGGGAGTCGTAATAGGGCGGAATGACATAACCCTGATACACCGCTGAATCGATCCGGACACCCAGTCCGCCAGGCGGATGGTACTGCATGATCTTGCCCGGGGAGGGCCGGAAGGAGACCGGATTCTCGGCGTTCACGCGGCACTCGATCGCATGGCCGTTGATGACGATCTCCTCCTGCGTACAGGGTAGGTCGCCGCCCGCGGCAACACGGATCTGTTCGATCACAAGGTCGATGCCGGTGATCATCTCGGTCACCGGATGTTCGACCTGGATGCGGGTGTTCATTTCGATGAAATAGAACTCGCCGTCTTCGTAGAGGAATTCGATGGTGCCGACGCCGAGATACTGCATCTCGCGCATGGCCTTGGCGCAGGTTTCGCCGATCTTCGCCCGCGCGGCTGCGTTCAGGATCGGCGAGGGGCCTTCCTCCCAGACCTTCTGGTGACGCCGCTGTAGCGAACAGTCGCGTTCGCCCAGATGGATCGCACCGCCGCGCCCGTCGCCGAGAATCTGGATTTCGATGTGGCGAGGTTTGCCGAGATACTTTTCCAGATAGACCGATCCGTCACCGAACGCGGCCTTCGCTTCGTTGCTGGCGGTCGAGAGCGCAAGCATCAGGTCGGCTTCGGTTTGCGCGACCTTCATGCCGCGTCCGCCGCCGCCGGCAGCAGCCTTCACCAGAACGGGAAAGCCGATCTTCTTGGCGATCGCCATGGCGTCATCGCCGGGGCCGACGCCACCGTCCGAACCGGGTACGACCGGAATGCCGAGGCGCTTTGCCGTCTTTTTGGCTTCGATCTTGTCGCCCATCAGACGGATGTGCTCGGCCTTCGGGCCAATAAAATGCAGATTGTGGTCGGCCAGGATTTCAGCGAAACGGGCGTTCTCCGACAGGAATCCATAGCCGGGATGCACCGCGTCCGCGCCGGTGATCTCGCATGCTGCGAGCAGCGCCGGCACATTCAGATAGCTGTCCTTTGCGGGCGGCGGTCCGATGCAGACGCTTTCGTCGGCAAGCCGGACATGCATGGCGTTCGCATCCGCGGTCGAATGCACGGCGACGGTCGCGATGCCGAGCTCCTTGCACGCGCGCAGCACTCGCAATGCAATCTCGCCGCGATTGGCAATCAGGATCTTGTCGAACATCGCAGCGCCTGACAGTGAGAACGATGGTTATTCAATGATGACGAGCGGTTCGCCGAATTCGACGGGCTGGCCGTCTTCGACGAGGATTTGCGTGACCGTGCCGGCGCGCGTCGATGGAATCTGGTTCATCGTCTTCATCGCTTCGATGATGATGAGCGTGTCGCCAACCTTCACCTTGCTGCCGACATCGATGAATGGCTTTGCGCCGGGCTCGGACGCGAGGTAAGCGGTACCAACCATCGGCGAAGGCACCGCGCCGGGATGCTTCGAGATGTCGGCAGATGTCGCTGCGGCAACAGGTACCGGAGCCGCGGAGACGGGCGCAGGCTGATAGGAGACAGGCGCGGCCGCGGCGATGCTGATGTTGCGTGCAACCCGCAGGCGCAATCCGGCGCGCTCGATCTCGATTTCCGTGAGATTGGTTTCATCGAGCAGCATCGCCAGTTCGCGAATGAGTTCGCGCTCGTCGGCTGGCTTTTCTTTTGGAGCAGATGGTTCTTTCGGCGAGGAGGCCATGTGAAATCCGGAGCTTTCTTAACTGATAAACAGGCGATCAGGCTTTCGCCTTCGCGCCGATCCTGGCGGCGAGGCCGCTGATAGCGAGGCGGTAGCCGTCGATTCCGAAGCCGCACAATGTTGCCACGGCTGCAGATGCGATGAAGGAGTGGTGACGAAAGGGTTCGCGCGCGTAGATGTTGGACACATGAACTTCGATCGTGGGGAGCTTGACCGCGACCAGGGCGTCGTGAAGCGCGATAGAAGTGTGGGAATATCCGCCTGCATTGATAATGATGCCGATAGCCTTTTTTGCTCCAGCCTCGTGAACGAAATCGATCAGTTCGCCTTCGCGGTTTGACTGACGGCAATCCGCCGAGAGGCCGTAAAGGGCGGCGCTGTCGTGGCAGAGCTTTTCCACGTCGGCCAGCGTGTGATGGCCATAGGTCTCCGGCTCGCGGGTGCCGAGCAGATTGAGGTTCGGCCCGTTGAGCACGTAGATCGTCTTTGACATCCGAAAACCAAACCCAGTGTCCCGTATCCGACGTTCGCTTTACTCCGCAGCGCCTTCCGAGCGAACGTCGGATACGAAAGGACACTGGAAACTATGGTTCTAGTGATCCTTTTGGTTCTGACATTCGTAAGAGCGACCGCGAAGGTATGATACGAATGTCAGAACCGGATCACTAGCGAATGTCGGCGAAATGATGCGGCGCGCGCGGCTTCGGGCGGTTTATAGGCAACCTGAGGCCGGGAGGGAAGCCTGATCGGTTTCGCCGTCCCCTGCCAAATGGTTCAGAAATCACCCGAAAAGCTTGTTGGAACGCCCGGAAATCGTTGGTTAACCAATATTAACGATATTCCCGGTGTCTTTGGGTACCCCAGGCCCCGGGGTCGGTTGCTGCCTAGCAGGTCGCTTTGCCGCAACGCGCCTCGGAGATTTTCTTGGCCAGGCCTGCCGCGCCGACTGCGCCGACCACGACGTCTTTTCCGATCACATAGCTCGGTGTCCCGTTGAGACCCATCTCTTGTGCGAGCTTGAAGTTCTCATTGAGGGTCGCGCTGATTTCGGGGCTGGCCATGTCCTTTTCGAGCTTGGCCATGTCGGCGCCGGCGTCCTTGGCCGCCGCCATGGCGCGGGCCTTGTCAGCCTGTCCGCGTCCGTTCAGCAACTTCTGATGGAAATCGAGATATTTCTTGCCGGTCGGATCCTGCATGCGGACGGCGATCCCGACCTGGGCGGCTTCGACTGAACTTGGTCCCAGCACCGGGAATTCTTTCAGCACGACGCGCAGCTTCGGGTCCGACTTCATCAGAGCTAGCATGTCGGCCATGGCGTGTTTGCAGTAGCCGCAATTGTAGTCGAAAAATTCGACGAAATTCACGTCGCCATCGCGATTGCCGACAACGACGCCACGCGGCGACTTGAAAATGACTTCCGCATTTTTCTCGACGGCGGCGCGATGCTTTTCCGCTTCTGCCACAGCCTGCCGCTTCTGCAACTCGGCGGACATTTCCTCAAGCAGTTCTGGATTTGCCACGAGATAGTCCTTGATGATTTTCTGAATCTCGCTGCGTTGGGCGTCGTTGAACGATTGCGCATGCGACGCGGCAGGCAGACCCAGCACCAGTGC
>JAGVII010000694.1 GCA_020056155.1 Afipia sp. | reverse complement strand
CGCGACGGCGATTGCCAGAGATGTCAGCCGCAGCGCACTCCCGGTGCTTTCGCGAAAGTCATCCATGAATTTCTGAAACATCTAAAATCCGATCAGTATCCGTCAACCAAATCACCCCGGGCGCCACCGGCGGGGTGCCGGTGGCCTTGAAAATCCGCCTAGCGCCGCCAGGTCACGCCGATCAGAAAGCCGAGCCCGACGGCGAGGCCGACCGCGGCCAGCGGGCGCTGCGTGATCGCATCTTCAAGCGATTCCTCCAGCGTCCCGGCATAATCCTGCGCGGCGTCCAGCGCCTCGCTGCCGCGTTTGCTGGCATCCGACATCATCGAGTCGACGTTGGCGCGGGCCTGTTTGTAGGTCCGCCTGGCCTGCTTGCTGGCGTCACCCTTGAAGGCCTCGATCACATCCGAAATCTGGTCTGCGAGTGCTGAGATATCGTTTTTCACGGCTTCTACATCCTTCTGAAGGCGTTCATATGTGGCTTTGTCCGTCATGGCTTTCATGGCGTCTTCGCCGTCGGTGCTGGACATCTAAAACTCCTGAGTGCGCCGCATGGCTCGGTGCGAAAACGCACGGTTCCGGTGAAGGTTCCATTGCAGGTTAATCTGCGGGCAACTGGGTGTCTTTGACCGGCATCAAGTGCTCTTTGAGGACGAGGCCGACGATCAGGATCGGGGACGACAGAAACGCCCCCATCGGGCCCCACAGCCACGTCCAGAAGGCAATGGCGATGAACACCGCCAGCGCGTTCAGCTCGAGCCGGCGGCCGATAATCGTGGGCGTGATGAAATGCCCTTCGATGAAGGCCACAAGGGCGAAGGCCGCCGCTGCGATCAACCCCCCGCTGAGGGTCGATGCGGTGATGATGCCGACCGCCGCAAGCACCACGAACATGACAATGGGGCCGATGATCGGAATGTAGTTCAGCGTTGCGGCGAGCGCGCCGAGGCCGGCGGGATTTGGCATTCCGGTGGCGGCGCAGATCAGCCCGGTCATGACCCCGAGTCCCATATTGATGAGGGTCACCGTCAGAAGATAGCCGCCGAGATTGCTTTCGATCGCGTTCAGGATGCGCAGGGTCCGCAGACGCTTCTCGTGTCCGGTGAAATTCAGAACGAGCGCACGGCGCAGGTCCGGCCAGCTCGCGATGAAAAGCACGAGCACCGCGAGAAACAGAAGAATCTCGGTGAATGTCGGCGACAGGAATTCCAGCGTCGGCTGAACCCATTCGATCTTCGGCACCGGAAAGCCGGGCTCGCCCGTCGTCGGCGTGCCGCCGAACAGCCCCTGTATTTGGCGCCAGAGCGCGAAAGGCCTGTCGAACACGTGAAACTTGTCCTTGAGCGACGGCCAAAGCTCAGGCAGCCGCGAGGTCCACTCCATCACCGGCGCGGAAATCAGCGCCAACATGAAGGCCAGGGCCGCGCAAGTGGCAAACACGATCAGCACCGCCGAGACGGATCGCGGAATCCGGTAGCGTTCGAGAAACTTGGCGGCCGGCGACAGCATGGTGCCGATCACGAGCGCCGTAACCGTCGGAAGGAAGAAAGCGCGCGCCACATACAGGACAGCGATCACGCTGATCACGAGCAGGGCGACCAGCGAGAAAGAAACAATCTCCGCTTGTCCTATGCCGAAAGATGGCTGTTTGTCGCGCTCGTCCGGCGGGGTCTCCGCCGGACGGGCCTTGTCGCGCACCTCGCGGCGCACGTTCGCCATCGTCAGATTCTGCCGAGCAGCAGCAGGATGACCACGATCACCAGTATGGTGCCGACGATACCCGACGGGCCGTAGCCCCAGTTGCCGCTGTAACCCCAGCTTGGAATGACGCCGAGCAGGATAAGGATCAAAAGAATAACGAGAATGGTGCCAAGAGACATGATGAAAGTCCTCGATTTTTCACCGGCCCCAGCCGGTCTTCGGGACCGCTAACCGCCTGCCGCTTCCAATGTTCCGTCGCGGCGGCGTGAACCTTCCGGCCGCCTGTCCTCACAAATCGTCGCCGGCGGCGAGGCTCGAGGAACCAAAAGCCATGACCCCGCGTTCGCTCTGTATCCGCATCACGCACGATGCCATCGCAGAACCCCGAGGCAGGTCATGACACATTCGGCGCAGGCGAATTCAGTGTCTCGAAATTTCATTTCCCGGATATTCGAACGGTCCCTTCGATCCGCGCGCGGCCTTGCCGTCGGGGCGATGGCATTCCCGATCGTCCTGG
>JAGVII010000352.1 GCA_020056155.1 Afipia sp. | reverse complement strand
ATTGTATTTCTGGTACGTGATGCCGGGCACCGGCTTTTCCTGGCAATATACCGCCGCCGTGTTCGGCGTTGCCGCTTGCGCGGTAATCAGCTTCCAGGCGGCTGAAATCTACGATGTCCAGGTTTTTCGCGGACAGCTTCGCCAGATGACGCGCATGGTATCGTCGTGGGCACTCGTCTTCCTGCTGTTTATCGGAGCGTCATTCTTCGCCAAGCTTGGCGACACGATCTCCCGCGTCTGGCTCTCCGGGTTCTTCTTCGTCGGACTATCCGCACTGTTTGCCGAACGGCTGGTGCTGCGCACGCTGGTTCGCCGCTGGGCACGCGAGGGCCGGCTCGACCGGCGAACCATCATCGTCGGCTCAGACCAGAACGGAGAAAATCTGATCCGCGCCCTCAACGCACAGGACGATTCCGATATTCAGATCCTGGGCGTGTTCGATGATCGCAATGACTCGCGCGCATTGGAAACCTGCGAAGGGCAGCCGAAGCTCGGGAAAATCGACGACATCGTTGAATTCGCGCGCCGCACCCGGATCGACCTGGTGCTGTTCGCGCTGCCGATTTCAGCGGAAACGCGCATTCTGGAAATGCTGAAGAAATTATGGGTGCTGCCTGTCGATATCCGGCTGTCGGCGCACACCAACAAGCTGCGCTTCCGTCCGCGCTCCTACTCATATCTCGGCAAGGTCCCCACCCTCGACGTGTTCGAGCAACCCATCACCGACTGGGACATGGTGTTGAAATCGGCGTTCGACCGCATTGTCGGCGCGATTATCCTCATCCTGCTTGCCCCCGTCATGGCGCTCGTCGCGCTGGCGATCAAACTCGACAGTCCCGGTCCGGTGCTATTCCTGCAGAAGCGCTACGGCTTCAACAACGAACGCATCGACGTTTTCAAGTTCCGCTCGCTGTTTCACGATCAGGCCGATCCGCTGGCGTCGAAGGTTGTGACCAAGGGCGACAAGCGCGTCACCCGGGTCGGCCGCTTCATTCGCAAGACGAGCCTCGATGAATTGCCGCAGCTTTTCAATGTCGTGTTCAAGGGCAACCTCTCGCTGGTCGGTCCGCGCCCCCATGCGGTGCAGGGAAAGCTGCAGAGCCGTTTGTTCGATGAGGCCGTCGATGGATATTTCGCACGGCATCGCGTCAAACCCGGGATCACGGGATGGGCGCAGATCAACGGCTGGCGCGGCGAGGTCGATACCGACGAAAAAATACAGAAACGTGTCGAGTTCGATCTTTACTACATCGAGAACTGGTCGGTCCTGTTCGACATTTATATCCTCTTCAAGACGCCGTTCGCCCTGATCAAGGGTGAGAACGCATACTGAGCAGGGTGCCGGAAAGCGCGAGAGTGCTTTTGGCGTCATGCTCAAATCACTGACCTGACGCGCAGAAGGCGCGAAGAGGATTCCGGTCCGCATGGCTTCACTTGCCGCGACAGACTACACCCTCCCCGCGACCGCGACGCCGCCCCGTATCGCGGCGATCCAGCGGGCTTTGATGTGGGCCGTCGGTGCCGGCGGAGCGATCGTCTTCATCGAACCAAGCCCTTACGAACTGATCACGCTGGCATCGGTGATCTTCTTCTTCGCCACCGGCTTGCGGATGCGCCCGGTTTTCATCCCGCTTTTGATCCTGCTGTTTCTTCTCAATATGGGCTACACGATCTGCGCGATATATTTGCTGGACAAGAAAGAGATTCTGAACTGGATTCTCACATCCTGGTATCTCGCCATCACGGCCCTGTTTTTCGCGATGGTCCTGTCCGAAGACACCGCCAGCAGGCTTGAATACCTTCGCCGCGGCCTGATAGTCGGGGCCCTGATCGCCTCTCTTGCCGGCATCGCCGGATACTTTCATCTCGTCGGCTACGATCTCTTCACGCTGTACAGCCGTGCGCGCGGAACCTTCAAGGACCCCAACGTGCTGGGTGCCTACCTGATCCTGCCGGCACTCTTTCTTCTACAGAACGTGGTCACCCGGCCCTTCTCCAAATCGTTCGGCAGCGTCGTCGGGTTGGGAATTCTCAGCCTCGCCGTGCTGCTCGCGTTCTCGCGTGCATCCTGGGGACAACTGGTAGCCTGCTCGGCCCTCATGCTGATCTTGATGTACATCACCACACCGTCACAGCCTCAGCGCACCCGCATCGTGGCGGTAGCGATCGCGGCGGCCGTCTGTGCCGCACTGCTCCTCGTCGCACTTCTGTCGTTCGACTCTATTGGCGGCCTGTTCAAAGAGCGGGCAAGCTTTCATCAGAGCTACGACAGCGGCCGTTTCGGGCGATTTGGACGGCACGCGCTCGGCTTCCAGATGGCGCTCGAACTTCCGTTCGGAATCGGCCCTCTCCAATTCACGAAATTCTTTCCCGAGGACACCCATAATTCTTTCCTGAATGCGTTTATGTCGGGCGGCTGGATCGCAGGAATCTGCTTCCCGGCGCTCGTGTTCATTACCGTGATCATGGGATTCAAGCTGATCTTCGTCCGCGTGCCATGGCAGCGGACGTATCTCGCGATCTTTGCCGCGTTCTTCGGTACCGTCTGCGAAGCCGCCATCATCGACGTCGATCACTGGCGTCATTTCTGGATGATGTTGGGCATCATGTGGGCGATGTTCGCGGCCGCGCACGCCTATGCGTATCGCGCCCGAACACGCGATGCGCTGTAACCTGAAAAATGTAGACGGAAAAAATTCCGCGCCCTGCTCCGCAGAAGTTCCGAATGAACGGCCGTTCACGCAACATCCCGTTTTCACAGGGAACAGAGCTTATCGCTTCTCGTTGAAGACCCGGGCAGATAACGAGGAGGATATGATGAGGAACATGTTTATGATTGGCGTCGCGACAGCCGCTCTGATCGGCAGCGCCGGGTTGGTCTCGGCTCAGGCGCCGGGCAATGCACCGAACGCCCCAGCCGCATCGCAGGCCGCACCGCCCGCAGGCGCGCCTGCTGAGAAGGCTGCGCCAGCCAACCGCGGCGCTGCTCCGGCTGGCGAAATGAAGGGCGGTCAGGCCCAGATGCCTCGCGATGGTGGAAATTCCCAGCGTGCTCAAGATGGCACCAAGGATGGAATGAGGTCGAAGGGCGCGGAGACCCGCGATCAGAAGGGCAGTAAGGCAGCGTCCGAGACGAACATGGATAAGTCGAAGGATGGAATGAAGGCCGACCGGAAGAACGCCGCCGAAAGAGACGGCATGAAGTCGGATCAGAAGAATGCTTCCGATAAGGCCGGAACCACGACTGGCCAGGCTGGCGCCGGAGCAAAGCTGTCAACCGAACAGCGCACGACGATCCGTACGTCGATTACCAAGCAAAAGATCAAGCCCGTGACGAACATCAACTTCTCGATCTCGGTCGGCACGCGGGTTCCGCGGACGGTTACTTTCCACCCGCTTCCTGCTGACGTAATCACGATCTATCCCGCCTGGCGCGGATATGAGTTCTTCCTCGTCAACGATGAAATCGTGGTCGTAAACCCGCGCACGCTGGAAATCGTCGCCGTTCTCGAAGCGTAAGCGGAACGAAAGGCATCAAGATATTAGGGGCCGGTCCAATCGACCGGCCCTCTTCTATTGGCAAAGACCCAGCGCTGAACGATCTAGCGCAGCCTTCCCCGCGCAACGTCGTAGGTCCAGGATCGGCGGCCATTGCCGAACACAACGCGCCGGAATTGAAGAGCCTTGGCCTTCTCAGGAATTTGTGCGGACTTCGCCAGTTGCATGGCCATTTTTCGCGTCATGTGAGGCGACGTGAAACGCACCGATTTATTTCCCCTCCCGGAAACGACCACGCGCATGCCGTCGTGTCGCATACGTTCCGCCATGGCGTGGGCGTAAAGTAACCGGTTGGCGCTGGCGGCAATTTCGACGGATGGCTGAAGGATTTCGTATTGACGCAACTTCATCAGATTCGCCATGTCCCGCGCCTGGGTGTTGGCGGGATCGGCATCGGCGATGGTGTTCAGCCGCAATTCAAGGCTGCGAAAGGCCGACAGTGAGACCGGCTTCTTGCTCCGGCCGCGCTTGAAATTCTCGTACTCGGTATTCAGCACCGCTGCGTCGACCAGCGCCCGGTTAAACACCAGGCGCGCCGCAACGGCTTTCTCGTCGTCCGGATTGGCCGGGCTGGGCGTAGCAGGGTTAGAGGTAGTGGAAGACTCCGAAGGCGCTCGCGCGAGCGGTGGCGGTGGATCCGGAATTGCGGCGGTGGCTTCCTGAGCAGGAATTTTGGACTCGGCCTGAACGTGAAGGAACGTAGGCGCTCCAAAATGCCTCAGCGTCGGGGCAGCGGTAAAACCGCCGGCCAGAAGTGCGGCGGAGCACAGTCCAAATCCCAAAATAGTCTTGCGTCGCAGCAATTTCGCACCCGATCTTCATCAGAACGGCTGATGCTTAGTATTCATTATCCGCTGACAACGCTTCAAGCGAAGTTTTGTTCTAACCACCTCAAATGATTTTCAGAACGCCAGCCGCCGCCGTCATCCAAAGTTAAAAAAAGTCCCGGCTGCATTTCGGCAGCCGGGCCAAGTCAGGGAGAGTAATGCGGCGTTACGGACGCTAGTGGACGATTTCAAAAAGTCCCGCTGCGCCCATGCCGCCACCGATGCACATGGTCACCACACCGTATTTGGCCTTGCGACGGCGGCCTTCGATCAGAACGTGGCCGGCCAGACGTGCGCCGGTCATACCGTAGGGATGCCCCATCGAGATCGAACCGCCGTTGACGTTGAGCTTTTCCGGATCGATTCCCAGCTTGTCGCGGCAGTAGATGACCTGGACGGCATAGGCTTCGTTGAGTTCCCAGAGATCGATGTCATCGATCTTGAGCCCGTGCCGTTTGAGCAGGCGCGGAATCGCGGCCACCGGCCCGACACCCATCTCATCCGGCTCGACGCCTGCTGCGACGAAACCACGGAAGATGCCGAGCGGCTTGAGGCCCTTCTTGGCGGCGATCTTGTCGCTCATGATGACGCAGGCAGATGCTCCATCTGAAAGCTGACTGGCATTGCCGGCGCTGATGGTCTTGCCTTCAAACACCGGCTTGATGCTCGCGAGCCCCTCAGCAGTGGTATCCGGGCGCGGCCCCTCGTCCTTGGTCAGCGTGATGTCCTTGAACGAGACCTGCTTGGTCTCCTTGTCCATCACCGCCATCCTGGTCTTGAACGGTACGATCTCATCGTTGAACCGGCCGCCCTGGATAGCCGCGCCGGTGCGGCGCTGGCATTCGAGGCTGTACTCATCCTGCCTGTCGCGCGGAATGTTGTAGCGCGCCGCGACGACCTCCGCGGTCTCCAGCATCGACATGTACATGTCCGGCTTCATCGCCATCAAATCATCGTCGACCGCGTGAAACTTGTTCATATGATCGTTCTGAACGAGGCTGATGGATTCAATGCCGCCGCCAATGGCGACTTCGACGCCGTCCAGCATGACCGAACGCGCGGCGACAGCAATCGCCTGCAAACCAGATGCGCACTGCCGATCGATGGTCGTACCGGCGACCGTGACCGGTAGCCCGGCGCGAATCGCGCCCTTGCGCGCGACGTTCATCACCATGGTGCCCTGCTGCATGGCGCAGCCCATCACCACATCCTCAACCTCGCCCGGCTCAATCCCGGCGCGCTTCACCGCTTCGGCCATTACGTGACCCGCCATCGTCGGGCCTTCGGTGTTGTTGAGCGCGCCGCGATAGGCCTTGCCGATGCCAGTGCGGGCCGTGGAAACAATGACTGCATCTACCATTCGAGATCTCCGAGGCGTGAGTCGAGTCCATGGGACAGACTTGGGTTGATACGACTTTATATGATATACGTCATTCAATAAGAAGCGTCTCACTCTCACAGCAAAGCTGCCATGCCGGAGCCCTCAGAATGCGACGGTCAGGCCGCGCGCGCGTAACGCAGCAGGTGGTAAGTCGGATCGCCGAACTGAATGTTGATGGACGCAATCCGCTTGAAATAGTGGCCGACGTTCAGTTCATCGCTCATGCCCATCCCGCCGTGAAGCTGAATCGCCTGCTCACCTACAAAGCGTGCCGCTTCGCCGATCTTGGACTTCGCGCCTGAGGCGAGTTTCGACGCCTGCTGATCCTTCTCAGCGACGGTCAGGTTCAAATGCTGCGACAACGACGTCGCTTCCTCCAAGGCAGTAAACATGTCCACCATCCGGTGCTGCAGCACCTGGAATGTTCCGAGCGCCACGCCGAATTGTTTGCGCGTCTTGGTGTATTCCAGCGTCGCAGCATTGAGCTCGCCCATCGCACCGGTCGCCTCGGCGCACAACGCCGCGATGGCACGGTCACGGCATGCCTCCAGAGCCGCAACACCCTTTCCTTCCGCCCCGAGCAGCCGGGTTGCAGGAATGCTGACGTCCTTCAGCATGATTTCAGCCGCACGCCGCCCGTCGATGGTCTTGAAACTTTGCAAGTGAAGCCCGGCCGACTCACGATCCACGATGAAAAGGCTGACGCCGGCATTGTCGCGCGGGCCACCCAGGGTCCGCGCCGATACGATAAGCTTGTCGGCCCACGGCGCTCCGATCACGGCGGCCTTCGCGCCATTCAGAACGTAGTTATCTCCGCTCCGTTTGGCGGTCGTCGAAACATTGTTGAGGT
>JAGVII010000726.1 GCA_020056155.1 Afipia sp. | reverse complement strand
GTCTTGCTTTCGCCGGCGTCGAGCCGCGACACCTGCCGAAACTCGGTGGTGTAACCCTCGCACGCACTCCCTGCGAAGTTATACAGAATACGGCCGGTCGCATTGTTGATGCTGGTATTGCCGCGCGACGTCTTCAAACTCAGATCGTAAACTGCCTGATGCGCGAGAAAGGCAACGCTGGGCGCGGCCTGCGCGCCGCCTGTGCTTTGCGCGAGGAACGCGGCTGACAGAAGCAGGGCAAGCGATCCACAACCTGAAATCCGGCGCGCGCGACGCATGGCGTCTCCTTGAAAACGTGAGAATCGAAGAATAATAGCCGCAGCATTGCGCCGCAACCGGGGCAAAGTCGCGGAATCGTTTAAAAATATCCGGGCATCAGCACTCACCCTGCACGCTTGCATGTGACGGCACGATGGGTGAAATATGGCCCGCCCGGTTCATCGGCGTGAAATGCCAAACATTTTGTCTGCGGGCAAACATCAGAACAACATCGGGGAGTAACATGGCGGGAACGGTCGAGCAGAAGTTGAACGCGCTGGGCATCGTGTTGCACGAGCCTCATCCGCCGGTGGCGAACTATGTCGGATTCGTGCGCACCGGAAACCTGCTGTTCGTCTCCGGCCAGGTCTGCAACACGCCGGAAGGCAAGCTGATCGCAAAGGGCAAGCTCGGCGCCAGTGTGACCACCGAACAGGGCGCCGCCGCCGCGCGCGGCTGCGCGATCAACCTGCTGGCGCAGGTCAAGATGGCGCTCGGCGATCTCGACAAGGTGGCGCGCGTGGTGCGTCTCGGCGGCTTCGTTAATGCGACCACGGATTTTCTCGAGGGGCCGAAGGTGCTCAACGGCGCGTCGGATCTGATGGTGGCCGCATTCGGCGACAAGGGCCGGCATGCGCGTACCACCGTCGGCGTGGCAGCCCTCCCCTCGGACGCAGCGGTCGAAGTCGAAGGTATCTTCGAAGTTTCGTGAGCATGATCCGGAAACGTGGGCACCGGTTTTCGAACAAGGTCATGCTCAAGATAGCAAGCCAATGACTGCGCGTGCACCCGGCTGGCTGACGGCGCGGCCGATCGCCCATCGCGGCCTGCACGATCGCACGCGCGGCATCATTGAAAACATGCCGTCGGCGATCGATGCTGCGGTCGCCGGCAACTTCGCCATCGAGGTCGATCTGCAGCCCAGCGCCGACTTTGAGGCGATGGTCCATCACGACTACGAACTGGGCCGCCTCACCCAGGGGACCGGCGAGTTGCTGTCGCTCACCGCGGATCAACTCAAGCAGGTTGGATTCAAGCATACATCCGAACACATGATGACGCTGGGCGAACTCTGCGCGCGTGTCGCCGGGCGCGTGCCGCTGGTGCTGGAGATCAAGAGCCGGTTCAATGGCGACCGGCGGCTGGCGACCCGGATGGCGCAGGTGCTGGCGTCCTACACCGGCCCGGTGGCGGCGATGTCGTTCGATCCGGATCAGGTGACAGCAATCCGCGGCCTGATGCCGAACCTGCCACGCGGCATTGTCGCGGAACGCCATTACGCCGACGGCGAATGGAAACAGTTGCCGTCCGGAAAAATCCGCGAGATGACCGGCCTGCGCCACGCCTTCCGCACCCAGCCGCATTTCGTCGGCTACCGTGTCGACGATTTGCCCGCCCCCGCACCATGGATTGCGCGCAACATCTTCGGGTGTGCGCTTATCACATGGACCGTGCGGACGCCGGAACAGCGCGTACGCACTCTCCGATACGCCGACCAGATGACTTTTGAAGGTTTCATCCCCGAGTAAGCCGAAAGACGCGATCCCGGATACTTGAAGTTATCCGCACGAAAGCCGATCTATACTGCTGAACGGTTTCGGGTTTTCTCACGGCCACGGTGCGCCCTCCCTTTGACGGATTCCTGCGAGATCACGCTAGAAGCGGTGTCCTCGATCGGCCAGATCACGGCCGGCGAATGGGATTCGTGCGCCAACTCCGGTGGCATCTACAATCCCTTTGTCTCGCACGCATTTTTCACGGCCCTGGAAACATCGGGCTCCGCGATCGCGCGTACCGGCTGGGCGCCGCGTCATCTGGTGGCACGCATCGCGGGTGACGTCGCAGGTGTCGTGCCCTGCTACCTGAAGAATCACTCGCAGGGTGAATACGTGTTCGATCACGGCTGGGCCGACGCCTATGCGCGGGCCGGTGGCAGTTACTATCCGAAGCTGCAGGCGACCGTTCCGTTCACACCGGCAACCGGACCCCGCCTGCTGGTGCGCACGGGTGACGAGTCTGCACGTGTGCGCGAACACCTCGCGGCCGGACTGATCGCACTGTGCGGCGCGACCCATGCATCGTCCGTTCACGTCACCTTTGCGCGGGAGGACGAATGGGCGTTCCTCGCAAAGCAAGGCTTCCTGCAACGCACCGACCAGCAGTTCCACTGGCGCAACGAGGGCTACGGCACGTTCGAGGATTTCCTCTCAACCCTCGCCTCACGCCATCGCAAGGGCATTCGCCGCGAGCGCCGCGATGCGCTGGCGAACGGCGTCACCATTCACCCCCTGACCGGCGGCGACATCACACCGGATGCGTGGGACGCGTTCTTCGAATTCTACATGGAGACCGGGTCGCGCAAATGGGGGCGGCCCTATCTCACCCGCGCGTTCTACGACATGGTCGGCGAGACCATGGCGAAAGACGTGCTGCTGGTGATGGCGAAGCGCGACGGCAGATGGATTGCGGGCGCGATCAATTTCATCGGCTCCGATACATTGTTCGGCCGCCACTGGGGCGCGATCGAGCATCATCCGTTCCTGCATTTCGAGGTCTGCTACTATCAGGCCATCGACTTCGCGATCCGGCGCGGATTGAAACGCGTCGAGGCCGGCGCGCAGGGCGAGCACAAGATCGACCGCGGCTACCTCCCGCAAACCACCTACTCCGCGCATTACATCGCCGATCCGGCACTGCGCCATGCCATTCGCGATTATCTCGCGCGAGAGCGGACCTATGTGCAGGAAGCCGTGCGGGAGTTGACTGAAGCCGGGCCGTTTCGCAAGGCAGACGGGGAAGACTGACCGGCCGGCATTGTGACGGCCCGGCAAGCGGCCTAACCTGCCGGCGGATCACGCCGCTGCCGCAGGACGTCCCTTGAGTTCAATTGCCGCCCGGACCCGCGAGTTTCTGACGCGACGCGCCCCTGAGCTGCGCCAGACCCTTCGTGTCACCATCGCGGCCGGCACGGCTTACGTCGCCTACAAGTCGCTCGGCCTGCAACAGGGCTACTGGGCGGTGTTTACCGTGATCATCGTGATGCAGGGCTCGATCGGCGGAACGCTGGGCGCAGCCACCGAGCGGATGATCGGCACGCTTGCCGGCGCGATCGTCGGCGGACTGGCCGCCGCCTTTCATTCCAACACAACCATCGGCATCGGCATCGCTCTCGTGCTTGTCACTGGCGCCACCGTGTGGGGCGCGGCGGTTCGTCCCCAATTGCGGGTCGCTCCGGTCACCGCCGCAATCATGCTGCTGACGGAACCTGCGGGCGCGCCGGTCGAGCACTTCGTTCTCGACAGGATTATCGAGATCGGAATGGGCGGGCTGATCGGCGTGCTGGCGATGGTGCTGATTTTTCCGGCGCGGTCCCACGCCGTCGTGGTCGCCCGCTCCGTCGCCGTGCTCACCCGCATCCAGAAGCTGCTGCTGTCGGAAGCCGATGCGCTGGAGCGCGGCGAAGCGCTGGTCCCGTCCACCGAGCATCCGGCCCTGCGCCAGGCGCTCGCCGCCGTCGAGCAGGCTCTAAAGGACGCCGACAGGGAACGCGCCTCGCGCCTTGCCGATCATCGGATTCCTCCGGCGATTCCGCGCACGCTCTGGCGCGTGCGCAACGATCTCGTCGCCATTGGCGGCGTGCTGCGGACGCCTCTTCCGCCTCAGGTCGCATCGACTTTGGCTCCCGCTGCGGCCCGCCTGCTGCGCGCCCACGCCGAGCTGGCGGAACGATGCGCGACCGCGCTCGACGCCGTCACCGTTGTCTCGCGGAATGATGTAACCGCGGCGCACCTCGCCTTCACCGAAATATTCACCGCCCTGCGCCAGTCCGGCGTGATGCGGGCGCTCGATTTCAACGCGGTGGGACGCGTTTTCGGCCTTGCGTTTACGCTGGACGGGCTTCACCGCGACCTGACGGACCTGGCCGACCGGATCGATGAAATATCAACCGGCATCCCCGAACGCACGGTGGAGTCCTGACATGCGTGCTGCTCACGCAACCCGGCTTGACCGCGCCTCGCCATGCGGCGATTGTGAGCCGCAACTTTTCCGGGACCGGCCATGACCGCTTACGACACCAGCAATATTTTCGCGAAAATCCTGCGCGGGGAAATCCCCTGCCACAAAGTCTATGAGGACGAGCACACCTTCGCCTTCATGGACATCATGCCGCGCTGTCCCGGACATACCCTGGTGATCCCGAAGGAGCCGGCCCGCAACATTCTCGACATCTCGCCGGAGAGCTTCGCCCATGTCGCGCGGACGGCGAAGAAAATCGCTGTCGCGGGCATGAAGGCCTTCAAGGCGGACGGGATTACCCTTCAGCAGTTCAGCGAGCCTGCCGCGGGCCAGGTCGTCTATCATCTTCACATGCACGTCATGCCGCGTGTCGAGGGCGTCGCACTGCTTCCGCCTGCGAGCCGCAAGGAAGACGTCAAGGTTCTGGAAGATCACGCCACACGGCTGATCGCGGCGCTCAAGGGCTAAGCTGCAAAGCGCGCGCTCAGCCCATCCACCACTTGCCTGCAAGCACGACGATTTCACCGGCGACCACGCCGGCGAAAACCGACTTGCGCATCGCCAGATAAACGCCGAACCCGACAACCACGGAGCCATAACGCACGATATCCGGCACCGTCGCGAGCGCGCCGGGCGGCGAAATCAGGATCTGCGCGATAACACCGGCAAGGATCGCGGCGGCGACCGCCCTCACCCAGATCAGGAACTCAGAACCTTCGTCGATGCCGCCGCCGATCACGAGACCAAGCACCCGCCAGACCTCGTTCGACAGGAAGCCTGCGAACAACAGCAGCGCGATGGCCTGCGGGTCCCCGAGAAGGCCGCTCATGCGCGCCTCCGCAAGCGATGGACACCATAGGCAATGGTGCCTGCGGTCAGGCCGCAGATCATGATATCGACGCCGGTGTGCAGCAACTGCACCAGCGGATAGAGCGCCAGTCCGAGCGCCAGCGCCAGCTTGTCCACCAGCTTTTGCGCATTGCGCGCGGTGGACAGCAGGAACGTCAGCGGCGTCAGCGCCAGAATCCCGGCCGACAGAAGCGGCGGCAGATTTGCCGCCAGCCCGTATCCGAGAACGGTCGCCGCGCTGCTCAGGAGCACCAGCCCGCCGCCGAGTCCGTTGATGAAAGCAATCCGCCGTTCGCGCGGTACGTGCGGCAACAGACGAAAGCTCTCGACCCAGACGGTGACCGCCACCAGATGCGCCGGCAGTGCGAGCTGGCGCATTTTGGTTTGCGGCGTTCGCAGCATCGGCATCACCGAGACCACCATCGGCAGCAGGCGGATCGCGCTGATGGTCACCGCCAGCGCCGTTTCCAGCAGCGTCGCTCCGGCATGGGAGGTGGAAATCAGGATGATCTGCGCGGGACCGGCCCAGACCAGCACCGTGCTGGCCAGCGCCCAGCCGAGCGTAAAGCCGGTGTCATGGGCGAATGCGCCCACCCCGATGAATGTGCCGAACAGCACCAGCGCCAGGATTGACGACAGCGCGGATTTCACCCCGAACGCGAATGCCGCGAACGGGCTTTGCCATTTCGGTGAATCAAGGGCTGGAAGTGCCAAGGGCTGCAACACCGGATGAATCGTTGGATTCATCACGCGTGTGAAAAGCCCCCGTCGTCAAGGGATCGGGACCGTCGTTTTCAGAATATCAGTCCGTCGTTCGCATCCTTCGAGGCTCGCCGCTTTAGCGGCTCGCACCTCAGGATGACGCCATCCCGTTTTCCGTCACCCTGAGGTGCCATCGCAAGGCGATGGCCTCGAAGGGCGACAGTGTGGTTGAAAATCAGATCGACGGCTCGCGCGCAGACGACGACAGAGAACCGAGAACGCACAAAGTCGCAAATGCAATGCCGATAATTCCAAACGTCAGCACGACGGCCTCCTCACGCAATGCCGCGAACTGCTCGCGGAGCACCCGAGCAGATGATTGGAAAACGGTTTCGCAAAACTTAAGCGAAAAATGCAGCAATCGCGTTAGCATTTCGTTGAGCATAACATCCCGCACGCAAATTCAAGTTATGCCTGAAATTATTGGGTTTCTTGAACGCACAGCCCGGCTGTGCCGTTAACCCTCACGACAGAATCCCCGAAATTCTTCGTCCGCGCTCGGCATCCACACCGGTTAACCACGGCCCTGCGCATTCTTCAGCACGATGCACGCCTGCCCAGCCCGCCTGATGCGACCGCACAATTCGTTGGCGGCGGCGCGCGTGTCGGCTCCCACACGCACCTGATAGAACGGCCGCGTGCCGCGGCTGCGGAAGATCGAGCTCAAGAGACTGGGGTCGCGATCGCCGATGATCGCGCTCAGGCGCGTCATGGAGCGGGCATACATCGCAAGCGCCTTGTCGCGCGAGAATCCGGCGGCGAGCTGAACACCCCACGCCATCGCCGCGCCCAGCTTCACCCGCTGCTCCAGTCCGGCGATGAACGGGTTGGGCGCACGTTTCAGCAGCGCCATCAGTTCGCGGCAGCCTGTCGGCGGCACGCGATCCTTGATCGTTCCGTTCTTTCCGGCGGCAGCCCAGTCATCCACCGGCGATCCGGTGATCGCGTAAACGTAGTTCCGCGTCTCGGAAGGCATATAGCCGGTGCCCGCGAGCCACTCCTGCACCCGGCGCGGTCCCGCATTGTAGGCCGCCGCAGCAAGCCCGAGATTGCCGAACTGCTCGCGCAGCTCCTTCAGGAATTCCGCCGACTTGGGCAGAGCCTGCACCGGATCGAACGGATCGAGCAGCCGGCGCTCGCTCGCCGTGCCGGGCATGAACTGCGCGACGCCCTGCGCGCGCTGACCGCTGCGTGTGACCGGCCCCACCGCATCCGGCTGAAAGCGGCTCTCCTGCCAGATCACGCGCGCGAAGAATTCCAGCGGCAGGTTATGCGCGGTCGCCGCGGATTCGATCATCAGACACATCGCCTCGCGTGTATCGGCATCTTTCGCATCCTTCACAGGTGGAGCCGGCGGCGGCCCATCGGCAGCAGGCTTTGTTTCGATGGCCGCGGGAGGAGTTGCAGGACGTCCCTGATCCTGAGTCTCAGGTTCGGATGTTTCCTGCGGAACATCGGTCTTCGCTGTGCGCGCAGGGTCGTCACCACGCGCAACCGGAACCTCCACCGTCAACATCGCGCTGACGGCCAGGCACAGTATCCAACGCAACGGGAACCGTCGTCTCATCACCACCCACTGCCACACGACGATGTCGAAAAGCGGATCGAGCAAGGGACGGCATCGGCAACATCCGGAAAATCACGAGGATCACGGGAGTTGCCGTGGATCGCTTATCCATCGGATGAGAACTACAGCTCATCTCGCACATCGAAGCTGGATTTGTTTACGTTAATGGAGTCTTTCCATCGCCTTTCATAGCCGCGCCCGTGCGACCCGCCTAAGGTTAGCAAAGAATGAAGCGTGGCGGGATGAGTGACGTGATCGTGCATATCGAGGAGGCGCCGGACGGAGCGATCGATGCACCGCCCGCGGACACCCACGATCTCGCTCTGCCGGATTTACCGGATTCACAGCACGATCTGGAATCTGCCAGTCACACTGCAGATGGTCACCCTGACGTTCAAACCGATGCTCTGCTGGAACCGTCCGGCGACAATTTCAAACAAACAGGCCCGTTCAAACGAATAGGCCGTGGACTGCTGAAGCCGCTGATCGCCGTGGCGACTGCTCAGTATTTCATTGTCGCCGCGTTGGCCGGATTAATGGCATGGGCGATTGCCTCCGAGGCAAGTAAGGCGATCAATGCAAAGCTTGAGCCCCTCCTCGCGGCGCTGAAGCGCTTCTGACACCGCCCAGAAAAAAACCGGCGATCCTGAGATCGCCGGGTTTTCATCTGTATTGCGTTAGCTTCGCTCAGACTTTCATGAGCGGCGGCTTC
>JAGVII010000689.1 GCA_020056155.1 Afipia sp. | reverse complement strand
GCCCGCGTCTTCAAGAGCGAAGACATGATGGAAGGCATCAAGTCCTTCATGGAACGCCGCTCGGCCGTTTTCAAGGGTAGGTAAGAATTTCAAACGACGGACAAACGAGAGACAAGCATAGTATGGCTAGCATCAAGAAAGCATTTGATCTCACTGGTAAGACTGCCCTGATCACTGGCGGTTCGCGCGGACTGGGTTTGCAGATTGCCGAGGCGCTCGGCGAGCAGGGCGCAAAGGTCCTTTTGTCCGCGCGCAAGGCGGCCGAGCTTGAGGCGGCGCAGAACCATCTCGCCGGGCTCGGCATCCAGGCTGAATGGGTCGCCGCTGACAATTCCAAGGACGAGGATGTCAAACGTCTCGTTGATGAGGCGCTGGCCAAGCTAGGCCGCGTCGACATCCTGGTGAACAATGCGGGCGCGACGTGGGGCGCGCCAACCGAGGACCACCCGGTCGATGCGTGGGACAAGGTCATGAACCTCAATATCCGTTCGCTGTTCTTGATCAGTCAGCAGATAGCGAAGCGTTCGATGATCCCCAACAAGTATGGCCGCATCATCAATCTGGCGTCGATCGCCGGCCTGCGCGGCAGTTCCGCTGACGTGCAGACCGTTGCCTACAACACCAGCAAGGGGGCGGTGATTAATTTCACCCGCGCGCTCGCGGGCAGTTGGGGACGTTACGGTATTACCGCGAATGCGTTGGCGCCGGGTTTCTTCATCTCGAAGATGACCAAAGGCACGATTGAGGCGTTGGGCGTCGACCGGCTTACCGCCGGCGTGCCCCTACGGCGAATTGGCGACGGAGACGATCTTAAGGGCGCAGCCCTGCTGTTTGCGAGCGATGCGGGCAAACACATCACCGGTCAGATCCTTGCTGTCGATGGAGGCCTGACGGCTGTTCTGACCGCGTCCTAACGTCAGCGCGTCGGCCGGCGAAAGTCGCCGGCTGACGACACTCCCCCACGAGGAGCAGATGACACAGATAAACTGGGATCTTCTTAGGCTGTTCTCCGCAGTCATAAAGACAGGGAGCGTGAACCGCGCTGCGCAGGAGATCGGCATGAGCCAGCCAACGGTCAGTCGCCGGCTGCAGGAACTGGAGCGCTATGTTGGAGCGCCGCTATTCTTTCGTGTACCGTCGGGTGTTCGGCCGACTCCGGAAGGCGAGAATCTCTACCAATCGACGAAGGACATCGCCACCTCGTTCGAATCCCTCCACAAAAGCACGAGGCTCCGCGCCACAGAGCGATCGGCGATCTTGCGAATTTCCTCGACAGAAGGGCTAACAAAGCATTGGCTCCTGCCCAGGGTGCCAAAGCTGCATGCGATAAATCCTGATATTCAGATCGAGATCGATTCTACTAACGTGCAGCAGAATCTCGCGTTCAGCGATCTCGATTTCGTTATCCGCATGGGTAATCCGTTCGACAACGAACTGATCGGAAAGCGCGTAGCGACGGCGGCATTCGGAATTTTTGCTTCTAAGGATTATCTGGCACGCAATCCCGCGCCACAGTCTCTGGCTGACCTCGAAGGCCACGACATCATCGGTAATTCCACAGAATTCTCCGGCCTCCAACGCGACGGTCGGATGCAACTGCTCACAAGTTTTTTAGCTGTATCAAATCGGCGCAGTAAACTGCGCTTGATGCCGATAGGGAACCATTCTGCCGCCGCGGCACAAGGTTTGGGGCTCGCATTTCTGCCAGTTCCGTTTGCTCTGGCGGAAGGGCTTGTACGGGTGGTGCCGCGCGAATCTTCCTACTTGGATGTATGGCTGTTGCGCCGGCGGGAGAGCGACTTGCGCAAACTCACTCGCCAAGCTCGCCGCCTGCTGGAAAGTGAGCTCGCCAATTCGCGCGACTGGTTCGTTGGGCAATCTGGTCCGAAGCGGATCTTACGCCAAAAAAGGTAAGCGTCTGCGATCTAAGCTTGGAGCGCGGAAACGCCTGACGGTATGTGCCGGGTAAGTGCCCGCTTCAGCCTTGCAAAACAGACGTCGTAACTAGTGGCCGTTGCCGGCCTGCTTGGAGTAGACAATGGTTGGATTGCTTGAGGAGGTACTTGCGGCTCACGGCGGCAAAGAGCGTTGGAGTTCTTATCGTCGTTGCAGCACGAAAATGGTCAGCGGAGGCGAACTTATTCGGCGTAAAGCGACCGAGAGCTTGGACCCGCTGCAAGTCAGAATCTCGCTACACGAGCAGTACACATCGATAGAAACCGTGCCCGCGAGCGGCAAGTTTTCCTCCTTTCGGCAT
This sequence comes from Afipia sp., assembly GCA_020056155.1. Taxonomy (GTDB): domain Bacteria; phylum Pseudomonadota; class Alphaproteobacteria; order Rhizobiales; family Xanthobacteraceae; genus Afipia. The sequence continues at coordinate 7,775 of JAGVII010000689.1, read as the reverse complement.
GAACGGGTTGCTGTAGAGACCGCCGCCGGCAAGGTCCTTGCGGAAAAAATCAATCCGCGTGAAACTTTCGAGGGGCACGATCTTGATACGCCGTGGGACCTTCTCGACCGCGTTTACTTCAGCGGATACGCGATGTGGAGTTACCTTAATACCCCATTTTTCTTCACATTTCCCGGCGTGCTTGTCGAAGAATGTGATCCTCTGTCGGAAGGCGGAGAGACCTGGCGAGGACTGAAGTTAACATTTCCGCCAAATCTTGCTGCTCACAGCAAGGTCCAACGTTTCTATTTCGACAATCAATTCTTGCTGCGCAGACAGGACTATACGGTGGATGTCGCAGGTGGGCACAACATCGCCAATTATGCGCTTGACACGCAGTGGTTCGATGGTCTCGCTGTCGCAACAAAGCGTCGCGCTTATTTGTGTACTGAGGACTACGCGGTCTTGCGGGACAGACTATTAGTATGGCTCGACATGTCGGACATAGCTTTCGACTAGTTTGTCATGATGAGATGTATTCGATAGCTGGAATGTGCAGCTTCAGCGAGGGTTGAATGCCTCACGATTTAATGAATCGGCGAGAGTTTACTTTCTGGCGACGGATGGCAGGCGATACGCTCTGTAGCGCTTATTTGGGAATGATTGAACAGCCGTTCGGGTTGGTTCCCGATCTCGTTGATTGAATGGCTCGCGCTGCGAGCAGCAAAGGAAGACGTATGACCTCGTATCGAGCCCCGGTAGACGAAGTGAAGTTTCTGCTCAACGATGTTTTTCAGGTCGATCGCTACGACAACCTTCCAAAATTCAGTGATGCTCCGCCCGACGTGAGGATGGCAATCATCAACGAAGCCGCGAGCATTTGCGAGGAGGTGCTTCATCCGTTGAACAGCAGTGGTGATCGGGAAGGTTGCGTATGGATGCCGGACGGCCACGTGCAAGGTCCTAGGGGTTTCAAGGAGGCGTTTCGGCAGATTGGGGAGGGTGGCTGGATAGGCCTTACGATACCGCAAGAATATGGTGGTCACGGTTTGCCTTTGTCGTTGGGACAAGTGGTGGTCGAGTTCACGTCTTCGGCAATATGGCGCTTGCCATGTACCAGGAACTCACCCGCGGCGTGATTTCCGTTTTGGTTGCACATGGTACCGAAGTGCAGAAGAAAAAATACATCCCCAACATGATTGCCGGCAAGTGGTCCGGCACAATGGACCTCACCGAGCCGCACGCTGGGACCGATCTTGGAATGATGCGGACGCGTGCGTCACTGCAAGCAGATGGAAGTTACAAGATTAGTGGCGCGAAAATTTTCATATCCGGTGGCGATCAGGATATGACGGAAAACATAATCCACCTTGTGCTTGCAAAAATTGATGGAGGCCCTCCGGGGATTAAGGGTGTGTCGTTGTTTGTCGTACCGAAAACTCTCGTCAACGATGACGGGTCTCTCGGTGGGCCAAATCACGTGCATTGCGGATCGATCGAGCACAAGATGGGGATACGCGGTAGCGCAACCTGTGTTCTCAATTACTCAGACGCCACTGGCTGGTTGGTAGGAGAAGAACACAAGGGAATGCAGGCCATGTTCGTCATGATGAACGAGGCAAGGCTTGCTGTCGGAACACTAGGTCTCGCACAATCCGAAATCGCGTATCAAAACGCTGCCGCGTATGCAAAAGAGCGCTTGCAGGGTCGTGCGCTATCCGGCGCAATTGCACCTGATCGCCCCGCGGATCCGATCATCGTGCATCCCGATGTGCGTCGCACGTTGCTAAGCATCCGGGCATTCAACGAGGCCGCTAGGGCATTTACGATTTGGGCCGCGCTAAAGGGTGACATGGCGGAATGCGCCGATACCATCGGTGAGCGCACGCGAGCCGATGATTATCTCAGTCTGTTGACGCCCGTTATTAAAGGTTTCTTATCAGACAGAGGTTTTGCCAATACCGTCGCGGCCCAGCAGATATTTGGAGGTCACGGTTACATCGTTGAAACAGGGGTCGAACAATTCGTCCGCGATTCCCGAATTGCCATGCTCTATGAGGGCGCGAATGGGATCCAGGCGCTCGATCTCGTCAGCCGCAAGCTGCCCAAAGACGGCGGGCACGTCGTAGCGCAATTTATTCGAGAGATCGGGGAATTCCTTGAGGCCGGTAGTGCTGCTGAGTATCTGGCGCCAATCCTTACCTCTCTCCGCGAATCCCTCAACCATCTCGATCTTGCAACGACTTGGCTTTTGACCGGCACTCGGTCTCAACCGGAGCGCACAGCAGCGGCCTCAACGGACTACTTGCATCTGTTTGGTTTGGTAGCCCTAGGATATATGTGGGCGCAAATGACCAGCGCCGCGTACGGAAAACTCGTTAATGGTGCCGAGACCGAATACTTCCGCAACAAATTGGTTGTGGGCACCTTCTTTGCGCAGAACTCATTGCCAGAGACTGCAATCCTCCTGAAACGTGTCCGGGAAGGCTCCAAGGTGTCGCTGGAGCTTCCGATGGAGGCTTTTTGAAATCGAGGTGAATTACATACGCCTCCTAATCTGCGATGGTTCTGCTGATTTAGAACTCGCGGAGCCGGTATCGGTAATTCGCAGGCTCCCCGGCGGGAGCGATAAATGATCAGCGGCAGCTGAGAGCGCGGAGCCACATCGATCTCAAGTGGCGACCAGTTTAAGCGCTAGATGTTTCCTGGCGCACGGCGTTAAAGCCGCACGACGCGCACTATCGGCTTGATGATATTCTGCTCTTTTTCGAAGCCATACGCGGCCAAGGCCGCATATCCATCGATCCAAGCACGCGTCCATTTTGTGCTTTGAGTTCGAGCGGCTGAAAAGGCTTATGCGTGTCCTTGTCGACCATATCGTAGGTAAGTTCGCCTGGTGCGAAGCAGAATTCTTCACCCCATTGCCAGAGAGCAACCACAACGAGGTAAAGCTTCTCCCCTTTGGGCGTCAGGACATATTCCTTGTAAGCTGTACCGTTCGAAGCCGGAGCAGTGGCAAGGACTCCGCGCTCGACAAGTTTTTGTAGCCGGACGGACAAAATGTTTTTTGCCATCCCAAGGCTTTTCTGAAATTCACCGAAGCGCCGTTTTCCAGCCAACGCATCGCGGATGATCAGGAGCGACCACCAGTCGCCTATCGCGCCGAGCGATCGCGCAATCGCACAGGGTTTGACGTCAAGGTCAGTCCGCTTGCCCTTCACTGCATTCCTCGTCTGCGACCTCGCCGAGCGGGTCGATCGAAATATCGGTTGCAAACTTAAACCAATTCCAGCATGTTGTCCATGTGGTTTTAAAGTTAAACCAGAATGAGGGGCGCATCCTGCGGGAGTCCTGCTCGTTCTCAACCCAAGGATGACCCATGAGTTCAGCGCACCTCTTCGCCCCGCTCAAGCTTGGCCGCTACACGCTCTCGCACCGCGTCGTGATGGCGCCTCTCACCCGCATGCGCTCGGATACCCCCGGCAATGTGCCGACAGATCTCGCGATCGAGTACTATTCACAGCGCACATCGTCCGGCGGATTGATTATTGCCGAGGCCTCACAGGTCACGCCTTACGGCCAGGGCTATCCGGCAACGCCGGGCGTTCATTCCGCTGAACAGATCGCAGGATGGAAGAAGATCACCGATGCGGTCCATGCCAAGGGTGGCATCATCTTTCTGCAGCTTTGGCACACTGGACGCATTTCCCATCCGAGCTTCCAGCCCGACGGCGTGCAGCCTGTCGCGCCGTCAGCGATTGCGCCTGCGGGCAAGGCGTTCACGCCTTCGTTCCAGATGGTGCCGTTCGAGACGCCCCGCGCGCTGGATATCGGAGAAATTCCGGCAATCATCGAGGCCTATCGTGAAGGCGCGCGTAATGCCTTGGCCGCCGGCTTCGACGGCGTCGAGCTGCACGGCGCAAACGGCTATCTGATCGAGCAATTCCTCCACAGCAAGACCAATCACCGCACGGATGCTTATGGCGGTTCGGTCGAAAATCGTACCCGCCTGCTGATCGAAGTGATGACCGCGCTGGTCGATATCTGGGGCGCCGATCGCGTCGGCGTCCGGTTGTCCCCGTTCGGCGTGGTCAACGATGCCGGCGAGGCGGACCCGATCGGACTCTACAGCCATGTCCTGACCCGGCTCGCTCCTCTCAACATCGCGTACGTTCACCTGATTGAATCCCGCAACACCGATGCCGGCGAAGCCGGAGCGCCGCTTGCGATCAATGATCTGCGCGCGTTCTGGCCGGGCACTTTGATTCTCGCCGGCGGCTTCATCGGTCCGTCGGCCGATGCAGCGATCCGCGCCGGGCAGGGCGACGCCGTTGCCTTCGGGCGGCACTTCATCGCCAACCCGGATTTGCCGCGACGTCTGCAACTCGGTGCCGCGCTCAATCCCTACAATCGCGCGACCTTCTATGGCGGCAATGCCGTTGGTTATGTCGATTATCCCGTCCTCGAATCGGCCGAAGCGGCGGAGTGAGTTCGATGAAAGTCGCGCAACTGCACGAATATGGTGGCCCGGACGTCCTCGTTTACGAGGACGCTCCGAAACCCACGCCTGCCGCGGGCGAGGCTCTGATCAAGGTTGAATCCGTGAGTGTCAACTTTGCCGATGTCGTCAGACGAAACAACGATCCTTATCCGTTTCCGTCGCCGCTTCCCTTTATTCCGGGCAGCGAGGTTGCGGGCGTGGTCGAAGCTCTGGGCGAAGGCGTGACAACCATCCCGGTTGGGACAAGAGTTTTCGCCTCGCTCGAGAATGGCGGGTCTGGGGGCTACGCCCAGTATGCGGTTGCCAAAGCCGCGAAAGTCATTCCGCTGCCAGACGGTTTAACACCGGACCAGGCTTGTTCGCTCGTGGTGGCCGGCATGACTGCGCTGCAAACGTTGACCGATTGCGCTCAACTGCAGCCGGGCGAAACCGTTCTGGTTCAGGCGGCCGGCGGCGGTGTCGGCACCTACGCGGTGCAGCTTGCCAAGCTGCTCGGCGCCGGCAAGGTCATCGCTGCCGCCAGCACACCGGCCAAGCGTGAACTCGCCTTGAAGCTCGGCGCTGATGCCGCGATCGATTACACCAAACCCGATTGGGTTAAAGAGGTGCGCGATCTCACCGGCGGCAAAGGCGTTGACGTGGTGCTTGAGGCAACAGGTGGGGACGTTCTGACCCAGAGCATTCAGGCGATGGGGCCGTTCGGGCGTATCGTCGTGTTCGGCGCTGCGTCTCGCGAGCGCAAGCCGGTGAATCCCTACGCGATGCTCGGCCTGAACCAGTCGTTGATCACGTACTACGTTGGCGGCTGGTTTCAATGGCGGCCGCAACAGGCGGTCGCCGGCTTGCTGAAGCTGATCGGCTTTATCAAGTCCGGCAAAATCAATGTCCAGATCGGGCACATTTTGCCCTTGAGCAAGGCAGCTGAAGCGCATCGCATTCTCGCGGCGCGAGCCAGCGCTGGCAAAATCATTTTGAAGCCTTGGCCAGAGATCACGTAGATCTGGTTCAGCCATCGAAGCTCTTTAAAAGCTGCGGAGAGAGATCTTGCTATCGCGCATTGATTTTTCGGGTCGAGGGCGCCAGCTTAACCGCTGGCAACGACCTAGCGGATTTTGCCGCACATTCGAATTATCCCGACCGTCACCCGTCACGTCGGCAGTTTTCTGCGGAATTTCGCGATCGACAAGCCCATGACCGTCGCCGTGCGAGGCAATGCCTTAGGCATCGGAGCCACGATGCTTCGATCTATGTACGTTGCACCCACGGCGCGGCTTATTGCGCTTTTTTTTGACATCGCGCTGGTGCCGGAAGCGGCGTCCGTAGCACTTGCTGCCAGAGGGAATCGAATATGCGCGCACGCACATTATGTTTCGGCGAGCAGGTGGATGGCGAAGCCGCGGTCTCCATCGGTCTTGCGAATACGGGCTGCGCGCGAAGGGCGCGAGACTCGCTCGAGAAGCGTCCGGCTATCGCGCAGCAAGGCGCTGATGCGGACCGCCGAAGCCACCGGCGCAAATGGACAGGGGAGGTGTCCTTCTGAATGAGCTTCTCAAGAGTGAACGCGAAAAATTTTCCGCTTTCGCCGAACGACGCCGGCCGGACTTGATAACGTCGCTGGCTGAGTTCAATGGAAAGTGGCTAGTCGCATCAGGAGCAGCCCGACTCTCTGCAATTCGCGCTCACGGCCGCCAGCGTCAGGACGGAAAATCGAAGAGCAAAGAGAGGTGAGCGTTTCGCGCCAACTCACGGTAAGCTATTCGTATCGAAGATGTCGAAATCGTTCTCGGTTCCGGCATTGGTCATTCTTTCCTTCAGTATATACAGCACACACGACCTTCGACGGCCGTTAACGTTCTTTAGGACAGGCGGATGTCGGCAATGTCGATGGCGACACCGACGGAATCTTGTACGGCCGTTCCGTCCTTATTCTTTCGAAAAGCACGCCGTTTCGTCGCTATTCTTATTCCCCCGAAGTCTCTGTAGTCGGACATAAAATGCGCGGTTGGCACGCCACCAACGACTTCCGCGCTATAGTCCATTCTGCTGAGAAGGCCGTTTGGATCGATATGAAAAATCTGCTCGGGACAATGGGTTGCAATCGAGCGGGGAAATGTAACCTTGAGCCTTCGATGTCGCACGCCGTTCTCGTCCCGGGGCTCGATTTCCTCCACTGTCACTCCCGGGAGCAAAAAAATGAAAGGTGAGCAAAGGTAGTTCCACATGGCGTAGCCGCTGAAGTAGGCGAGATTCAAAGCATCCCATACTGTTTCGGGAAGATGATTTTCGAACGCAGACCGAGGATCGTTACGTTCTTCAAGAACCTGACCGTCGATCGTCTCAATACGCGTTGTGTCTGGCCTACAGACGCTGCGCTTGTTCGGTGCGGTAAACGGCTGATAACGTGTCAGCTGACTCTTGGTATCCACCATTACGTGAACTTCTTTTAAAGCGTCCGGCCAACCTTTTCGCGCCCACAGCTGACCGGTAATAGACATGTTGCCGTCGATGGCTTTCAGTTTGTTCCAACGTGTGATGCCGCCATGCGATTCGATAGCAAGCGCTAGAAGCTCATTCATGTTTTCGACCTCTCGAAGACGCCATTTCGTCCTGCGCCGCCGACGCCGCTGGATGGATGATCACTCTAATTATAAGAGTGATAAGGAGGCAAGCATTATCTCGCGTGCGCGCGCGGGACCACAGCGCTCGGCCAGAAGATAGGCTCCGCCAAGGTAGGTGGCGGCGCCGATGTGCTGCTCGACCTGCGCGAACTTGGCGTCATCGGCGGCGACGATGACATCACATCGCAACGCGATTTCGAGCGCGGCCGCGAGGCAAAGTCCCTGAACGGTGCAGACGATTGGAATGTTCAGGCCTTCCAGCCGCGTGCAAATCGCGAGTCCTTTGCCGAGAATTGGCGGGCGCCTTTGCTGCTGACACCGACGAAGGTGGTATTCACATTCACGCCACAGCCGAAGTGATCGCCCGCGGCCTGCATCAGCAGCGCGCGGACATCGGACGCATCGACGTCATCAAGAACCTTCTCGAACGCCGAAAAAAGGGCGTCGTCGGCGAGGTTAATCGGAGGATTATCAATTGTGATGATGCCGATGTTCGCCTGTTGCTCAAAGCGCACTGAACTCATTCTCAATCTCCTTGTCTGGCAAATCGGATCGCCCGCAGTCGGTTGTTTGGCGGAAGCCAGGCGTTGTAAGCATCAGCTCTGTCAAGTTCCAGGAAGCCTGTAGTTCTGAAACTGCTCTCGCAGTTCGGTCTTCTTGATCTTGCCGGTCGCGGT
>JAGVII010000692.1 GCA_020056155.1 Afipia sp. | reverse complement strand
TGGTCGAGATCGACGCCGACAATCTCGTGCCCCATTTCACAAAGGCACGCGCTCGTGACGGTGCCGACAAATCCCAAACCGATGACACTTATCTTCAATGCAGTCTCATTTGCTGGCAAAGTACGAAACACTAAAATAGACGCGAAAAATCAGTAAAATTCAGAACAACTTATGGATGCCGGGAAAGATCCGGCATTCCAATTATCTCAACCAGCGCGCAAAAACACAAACTCCGTATCGTCATAGGCGCGCCGCTCGAGCTCCTCGAAGCCCTCCGGCCCGGCAAACCCCGCTGCCCTGGATTCCTCGACCACGACGAGCGCTTCCGGCGTCAGCCATTTGCCGTCGCGCAGCGAGGCCAATGCCTTGTCGGCAAGACCGCGCCCATAGGGCGGATCGAGAAACGCCAGCGAGAACGGCTCGACCGGATAGGCGGGGCCGAGGTTGGTGGCATCGCGGCGATAGACCTTGGTCACCCCGCCGAGCCCCAGCGCTTCGACATTGTTGCGCAACAGCGCCCGTGCTTCCGCGCCGTTATCGACGAACAGCGTAAACGCGGCGCCGCGCGACACGGCCTCGATGCCGAGCGCGCCGGTGCCGGCGAACAGGTCGAGCACCCGCGCGCCGTCGATCGGATTCTCGTAGGCATGCATCAGGATATTGAACAGCGACTCGCGCAGGCGGTCCTGCGTCGGACGAATGTCATTCGACGCGGGCGAGGCGATGTTGCGACCTCTCAGACGTCCACCGACGACACGCATGTGTATGCTCAGTCTTCCGTGGCGTCGCTTCTGGGCTTCAGATCACGCTTGCCTTTGTAGCCGCGCGTCGGGCGGCGCGGCGGACCGTAGCCGTTGGCTTCTTCCTCGTTGCGCGCACGGGCCTCGTCGCTGCCCGCACGCGTTACCAGGACACGGCGGCCCTTGCGATCGGCGATCAGCCCGCTTTTCCGGCCGACCGGCTTGATCCGGCCCTTGATGCGTTCCCTGGCCACCGGCGCATCGTCGTCGTCCGCTCGTTCCTTCACCGGCCTGTCGAACTGCGCGCCGGACATCGTGACGATCTTGTCGCCAAGCTGTTCGCGCAGCACCCGCGACTTGATCTCCTCGACCTGGCCTTCCTCGATCTCGCCAAGCTGGAACGGCCCGTATGAAATGCGGATCAGGCGATTCACCTCGAGGCCGAGATGCGCCATGACGTTGCGGACCTCGCGGTTCTTGCCCTCGCGGATCGCAAACACGATCCAGACGTTGGCCGCCTTGTCGCGTTCCAGCGTCGCGTCGATCGATCCGTATTTGACGCCATCGACCTCGACGCCGTTCTTGAGCTGATCGAGTTGCGCCTGGGTGACGTCACCATGAGCGCGGACGCGGTAGCGCCGCAGCCAGCCGGTGTCCGGCAACTCCAGCGCACGGGCCAGCCCGCCGTCATTGGTCAGCAGCAACAAGCCTTCGGTATTGAAGTCGAGCCGGCCGATGCTGATAAGGCGCGGCAGACCTTCCGGCAGGTTGTCGAACACCGTGGGGCGCCCCTCGGGATCGTCGTGGGTCGTCATCAGGCCGCGCGGCTTATGATACAGAAACAGCCGCGTGCGCTCACGCTCGGGCAACGGCTTGCCGTCGATGGTCACAACGTCGTTCGCGGTGATGTCCAGCGCGGGCGAGTTGATGACGCGGCCGTTCACCGCGACGCGGCCCTGCACGATCCAGTCCTCGGCGTCGCGGCGGGAACATAGCCCCGCACGCGCGACGATCTTGGCGATACGCTCACCGGACTTTTTCTTCTCAGGTGCTGCCCGCGGCGCGCGCTTGTCGAAATCCGGCTTGCGTTCCCGGTATTCGCCACGGCCGCCGAATGCGGGACGCTTGGCAAAGACCTTGCTATCGTCTTCGTTCTCGCGGCGCGGGCGATCGCCGGCTTCGCTGCGCGGATGCTCCTGCCACTCAGTCCGATTTGCGCTGCGGCCATGCGGCGCGCGGTCGTCACGCGGCTTGTCGAAACGTGGACGCGAAAACCGCGGACGCTCGCTCTGGCTGCGATCACGGTCGCCACGGTCGAAACGGGGCTTGTCGAAACCCCCCGCACCCTCGCGGCGCGGCGGACGGCTGTCACCATCGCGCGACGGTCCGCGCTTAGCCCAGGGTTTGTCTCCGCCCCGATCTTCGCCGCGATTGAAATCCTTGCGCGGCCCGCGATCCGGCGCACCACGCGCGGGCCGGTCATCGCGGTTGAAGCGCGGGCGCTCGTCGCGCTGCGGACGATCGCCACGATTAAAGCGTGCGGGACGCGAATCTCCGCCTTCACCGCGCGGCGTGTAAGGCCGCTTCTCGCCGAATTTCTTGTCTTGAAATTTTCTGTCCTGGAAACGTCCAGCACCAGCGCTACGCGGCGCACGGTCGTCGCGGTCGTCGCGGTCACGCGGCTTGAACGAACGGCCCTCGCCGCGATCCTCGCGTGGTTTGAAAGGCCGCCCTTCGCCACGATCCTCGCGCGGCTTGAACGAACGGGCTTCGCTGCGATCACGCGAGCCGAATTCCTTGCGCGGGCCGCGATCCGGGCCGTCTTTCCGGAAATCGTCGCGCTTGCCTGCGTAAGGCTTGGCCGCATAGGGGCGCTTGTCGCCGGACGGCCGCTTGTCGCCAAACTTCCGGTCACCGAATTTCTTGTCACCCCCGTGTGGTCCGGCCGATCGTGCGGGCCGCTCGTCGCGCGAGTTTCCACCGCTGCGCGGGCCTGCTCCGCTGCGCGCGCCTCCGCCACCGGGGCGGCCCCTGCCGCCAGCCTTGTAGCCACCACCCGCTCCACCTTCACGGCGCGGCGGACGGCCGTTGTTTTTATCGTTGTCGCGAGGCATGAATGATCTCTCAGAACGTTGGGCAAATGTGAGACTGTCGCACAACGTGAAATTGGCTGGCGGCACGCGCCCTTTTAAATCAGGGCGCATTTTCGCGCAAAACCGGTTCTCGCGTTTGCTGAAGACGTTCTGATAACAGAGTTTATCGCCGGAAACGAGGCATGACGGCACGATCTTTGATGGATTTGGCGCTGAAACAGGCCGAAATCGCCGAAACAGCCGGGGAAGTGCCGATCGGCTGTGTGATCGTGCGGAGCGGCATGGTCATCGCGCAGGCCGGCAACCGCACCCTCACCGACCGCGATCCGACCGCGCATGCCGAAATCCTGGCGATCCGCGAAGCCGCCCGCGTCACCGGCAGCGAGCGGCTGACCGATTGCGACCTCTACGTCACGCTGGAACCCTGCACCATGTGCGCGGGCGCGATCTCCTTCGCCCGCATCCGGCGGCTTTACTATGGCGCGGCCGATCCGAAGGGCGGCGCGGTGGACAACGGCGTGCGATTTTTTGCCTCTCCGACCTGCCATCACACGCCGGAGATTTATCCCTCCGTCGGCGAGAGCGAATCCGCCGCGCTGCTGACGAACTTTTTCAGGGCGCGGCGCTAGTAGCCAATTCCAAAACTTGCGTCCGCTCCATTAAAGCAGATTAATCTTCATGCCCTCGTGCGAGGCCTCAAGACCAAGCCGCGCATAGAAGCGTTGCGCGTCCACTCGCCGTTTATCGGTCGTGAGCTGCAATTGCTTGCAGCCGCGCGCACGTGACCTGGCGATGACCGCCTCCATCATCTGTTCCCCGATGCCCAGACCGCGTAGCGAACGATCGACCCGCACGCCTTCGACCTTCGCGATCCATGCGCCGTGATAGGATATGCCGGGGATGAAGGTCAGTTGCAGGCAACCCATCGCGGTTCCTTCATGATCCCACACGTAAAGCGTATTGTTGGGATCGGCCGTGATCGCATCGAATGCGGCATAATACGCCGCCATGTCGCTGGAGAAATCCTCGCGCCCGCGCGCGACCTCATCGTCCGCCAGCATCTCGACGATACGACGAATGTCCTCGCGCCGCGCCTCACGTAATCCCATCAATCCTGCTCCGAAAAGAATTCAAGTAAAGCGTCAGCGGTTGCCTGCGGGTTTTCCTCGGCAAGGAAATGACCGGCATCGACGGCGTGTCCGCTGACATTCGTCGCCCATCTGCGCCAGGTATCGAGCGGACCGGCCGCCGAGGATGCAAGTCCGGCGCCGCCCCACAGCGCCAGCAGCGGCACGGTGATCTTGTTGCCGGCTTCAACATCGGCTTTATCCTGCTCGAAATCGGCATAAGCTCCGGCGCGATAATCTTCGCACGCCGCATGAATGCGCAGCGGATCACGGAACGCCGCCAGGTAATGTTCGACCGCGCGCGGATCGAACGGATTGGGCGCATCCTTCTTCGCCCAGCTTTTGAAAGTACGGCCAAAATAATCGTCGGGATTCGATGCAATCAGGTTTTCCGGCAATGGATGCGGCTGCGCCAGAAACGCCCAGTGATAGATCCGCAGGGCGAAACCGCGATCCATCTTCGCCCAGTAGTCGTAGGTCGGCAGGATATCGAGCGTCGCGAGGCGCGACAGCCGGCCGGGATGATCGAGCGCCAGCCGGTAGGCGACGCGGCCGCCACGATCATGGCCTGCGAGGCCGAAATGCACATGGCCGAGCTTTTCCATCGCCTCGACCATCATCCGCGCCATAGCGCGCTTGGTAAACGGCGTATGGT
>JAGVII010000175.1 GCA_020056155.1 Afipia sp. | reverse complement strand
GTGAAATTGGCCGCAGGAGCGCATGAGTTAAAGGTTCGTGCAACCAGCAACGACGGCAAGACGCAACCGATGGAAGCGCTCTGGAATCCAGCGGGCTATCTGCGCAACGTGGTCGAGACCGTCCGCGTCACGGCGGCTTGAGGATGATGACCATGAAGCGATTAGCACTCACGTTCGCAGGCGTCGTTGCACTCGCCGTTGCCGGTTCCGGTCTTGCTGTGGTCAGCGCCAAGCCCGTATCTTACAAGCTTCCCGATGAGACTGCGGCGTTTAAGCCTGGTCCCAACCTAGAAGTTGTCCAGAACAACTGCACGGCCTGCCACTCCGCTGACTACGTTAAGACCCAACCGCAGGGTCCAAAGTTCAAGAAGGATTTTTGGCAGGCGGAGGTGACAAAAATGATAAAGGTCTACGGCGCGCCGATTGAAGATGCCGACGTTGGCAAAATCGTGGACTATCTCGCCGCGACTTATTGATGAGCGGCGCAGTTGCCGCGGCGTGCCGATCGGCAACGGAACGCAGGAGGCGGCGTCAGTCGGGCTCGCGATGGCGGCGGCGCCTGGCGGCCGTCGCCACAATTCTAGCGCTGGCAGTTCCGCTCAAAGCCTTCGCCGCGTGTTCCGCACCTGTCGCTGTTCAGGTTCTCGGCTCGGGCGGCCCGGACTCAAACGACGCCCGGGCGAGTTCAGGGTATCTGTTGTGGGTGGATGGCGAAGCGCGGCTTCTGGTCGATGCTGGGGGAGGCGTTTTCCTGCGTTTCGGCGAGGCCAAAGCAAAGTTCGAGTCGCTCGATGCCATCGCCATCACGCATCTGCATGCCGATCACGTCTCCGACCTTCCGGCACTGCTCAAGAGCGGCTTTTTCGGTGAGCGGCAGCGCCCGTTACCGATCGTCGGCCCCAGCGGCGGCAGTGCATTTCCCGGCATGAAGGAATTTATGCGCGCGCTGTTCGATCCAAAACGAGGGGCGTTCCGATATCTGTCGGGTTATCTCGACGGGAGCGGAGGGATGGTTCGCGCTGATATCATCGAAATGAATGCCGCCGCGGCGACGCCAAAAGCTGCCTTTGGAAACGACCGGTTCAAATTGACGGCCATCGGCGTCAAACATGGCCCGGTCCCCGCACTTGGTTATTTGGTCGAGGTCCGCGGTCGCCGCATTGCCTTCGCCGGTGACCAGAATGGCGACAATTCCGCTTTCGCCGCCATGATCAAGGGTGCAGACATCCTCGTAATGGATCACGCTGTGCCAGAAATGGCGGACCCGGTTTCGCGTCAGTTGCATGCGAGGCCGAGTGAAATCGGATTACTCGCCGCCAAGAGCGGCGTGGCTCAACTCGTATTGTCGCACAACATGGCGCGCAGCCTTGGCCCGCTACAGGAAAATCTTGCCATCATACGACAACATTACGATGGACCTACCAAAGTCGCCGAAGATTTGATGTGCTTCGATTGAGCTAAGCGACATTGACAGTAGACGCACGAAGCGATGCAGAACGGCGATATTCCTGACACCAGGAACGGGTCGATTAAAGAATCTAAAGATCACTTCGAGAAATTTTGAAACTCAATACGCGAGCAAGGCGCCTACAACCGCGCCCAGCATATTGAGCGCGTCACGCGTGCCATCAGCCTCTCCCTTTTCGAAGTCATCGTCAGTCTGTCCCATAGTATTAGTGACATGGGCCAAACATAGCAGCCGAACACCCGCAATCCGGGCGAAAGTGTAAAGCGCTGCGGCCTCCATCTCGACGGCAAGGATCCCCTTCTCGCGTGCAGCTTCAATAGCTTCAGCGGTTTCGCGAAACGGGGCGTCCGTCGTCCAGCTTGAGCCAACGACCGCCTGCAGCGTTGTTTCGAGTATCGCATCGGCCGCCACTTTCACCATCTGCGGATCGGCCTCTGCAAATTCAGAAGGGGTCGCATAGTGATAGCTCGTTCCCTCATCGCGGAGCGCTCGATCAATAATGACAAAATACGGCGGAGTTTTTGATGGCAGGATCTGGCCCGCCGACGTTAGGCTCACTAGCAAACGGCAACCACTTGCGAACAATTCTTCTGCCACGAGCACCGCGAATGGGGCTCCCACAACGCGGCCAATAATTCCTACCTGCTGCCCCGCAAGCAGGAATGTGTCGAGCTCGGTATGGTAACAGGGCCAACCTGCAAATGGCTTGGCTCGCCCCGTCTCGCGTAGGACACGCACGAGGTCTCCATCGGGGTCCAGTAGACATACCGAGGGCACCTGAACCGCTGCTATATTCTTTTGGCGTCTTGCCTCGCGCAGCAGCGTCGAAGGTACGAATACTGACGGCGACGAGGCGTGCTTATTGTCGAGTATCGGGGGCGTAACCATTTTGGGTCAACCTTACATCACCGGTGATGAATGGGAGTTTTCATGAGCGACGAGAATCGTCAAGCGCATTGGGATGAAGTCTATACCAGCAAGGGTGAGAATGCGGGTAGCTGGTTTCAGGAGAACCCGGCTCTATCGCTCGAACTGATTAAGCTCGCTGGAGTAACTTCGGCCTCAGCCATCGTGGATATCGGAGGAGGTGCGTCACGTGTTGTTGATGGTCTGATTGCCAACGGGTTCGAGCGTGTAACAGTGCTCGAATGGGTGACGGTGGATGTGACAAAATGGGAGCCGTCAGAAAATTACGATATTTGGCACGATCGCGCAGCGTTTCATTTTCTCACGGAGGCTGCCGATCGCATCGCCTACACGCGCCGACTCAAAACGGCACTCAGATCAGGCGGCCACATTATCATTGGAACGTTTGCTCTAGACGGCCCGGAGCGATGCAGTGGTTTACCAGTCATTCGTTATGATGCGGCAGGTCTGTCAGAAGAGATTGGACCGGAATTTGAATTAATCGCCACCCAGCCGCATGAACATATCACGCCGCGCGGTGCAACGCAGCGATTCCAATTCAGCACTTTCCGAAGAACATAACCGTACTCAATGACAT
>JAGVII010000201.1 GCA_020056155.1 Afipia sp. | reverse complement strand
GGGAGCGCCGTAAAGGAAGCGGCCATCGACCTCAAGTTCTGCAGGAAGTTCAGCCGTTATTTGCTTTGCTTTGGAATTTAACGAGAATTCGATGCGATCAGCGATGTAATCCTCGACCATGAAGGTGGTTTCGCCGACCGAAGGCGCCTTCGGATCGGTGAAGGCCCGGACCCGCCAGGTCCCGGTCGGGACCGCCGAATTCAGTGGCAGGGTCAGGCTGCGCCCGCCCGCGCCCTGATCCGGCACTACGGAGCGGCGGAATTCCACGCCGTCCGGACGTTCGACCACCAGCGTGAGCGGCGTGCCGGTCACGCCATTGCCCTTGCCGTCGCGCAGCAGCGCCGTGAGGTAGACGGTCTCGCCGGAGCGGTACACACCGCGTTCGGCATAGACGAAGGCGTCCGGTCCCGCAGGCACCGCGCGTCCTGAGACACCGCGATCGGACAGATCGAACGCATTGGATTTGAGGCTCAGGAAGGCGTAGTCGCCCTTGTCGCCGGAGACCGACAGCAGCGCTGGGGACAGACCGCCCTCGCCGCGCGCCAGCCCCGCCTCGAACAGCACATGGCCCGCGCTGTCGGTCTTGCGGGTCGCCAGCACTTCATTGCTGCGGGACACCAGCCGGACTTCCGCACCGGAGGTCGGCTGCGTGGTCGCCAGCGAGTTGAC
Source organism: Afipia sp. (assembly GCA_020056155.1). Taxonomy (GTDB): domain Bacteria; phylum Pseudomonadota; class Alphaproteobacteria; order Rhizobiales; family Xanthobacteraceae; genus Afipia. The sequence continues at coordinate 11,752 of JAGVII010000201.1, read as the reverse complement.
GAACACGTGGACGCCGTCGTTGCCGGAATAGGCGGTCAGACCCAGATCCGAGACGATAAACCACTGCGTCGCCAGCGAACCGGAATCATCGTCACTCGACGAGCCCGGCCCCTTCGCCGCCGCCGTCATCACATAGACGCCGGGCTGCATGTCGCCGAGCGCCTGATCGACCGGAAACGCCGTCACCACATCCGCGTTCAGGGTCTGCGCCGTGGCGACCTCCCCGGCCCAGACCTTGACGCCCTTCTCGTTGCCGAGATCGGACAGCTCATAGCTCGACAGGCTGCGCTGGAAGTCGCTGCCCAGCACCGAGTTGATCAGGTTGCGGTCGCCGATCCGGAAGATGTTCACCGAGACCGACGGCGTGTTGACGCTGACCAGCGGGATGCCGCGCTGGCCGGTGCGCGGCAGCACATAGGCGCGCCCGGTGAAGCGCACGAACGGCTTGCGGTCGCGGACATAGATGTTGAATTCCGCCGACTTCGGCAGGGTTTCCTTGACGGTCGACGGCATCCCGGCGCGCAGGTTGATGGTGTAGCGCTCGCCGTGCTTGAGCCCCTCGACGCAAAGCTGCTTTTCTTCGGAGGTCAGCGCCGGACTGTCGGTGCCGGCGAGCGCCACGAAGGGATTGAAATCCACCCGCTTGGCGAGGTCTTCCGAGAACTGGAAGCACGCGCGCGGCGACGCCGAGTCCGAATCCACGCTGTAATCCAGCAGCCGGAAGCCCTTCTCGTCGCGCAGCTTTTCATACCGTCCGCGAACGTCCGCGACTTCCTTCTGCTCAAGCGACAGGCGCAGCGCATCGAGCGCCGGACGCCAGAGTTTCCGCTCGGCCAGCGCGCTGCCCAGCACCGCCAGCGCATCGGCCTCCTCGCTCGCATTCGCCGCGCGCTGATAGGCGATGTAGGCCGCCGTGGAGGCGCGCTCGTAGAAGAATGTCCGTTCGCGGTTGTCCGAGGGCCGGATCTGGAAAATGGTCCTGGCCAGCCGCAGCCAGTTGCCGCTGTCCTCGGGCGCCACAGTCGCGGTCTGACCCAGAAGTTGCAGGACACCGCGCAGATCGCCGCGCTTGAACGCGGCGTCGGTGTCGGACTTCAGCGTCGCCGGGGTCTTGTTGATGATCCCGGCTTCGGTCTTGATCTGGGCCTCGAGCCGGATGGCCGAGTCTGCAAGGTCATCCCGCTTGAACGCCTTGTCGGCGGCTTGGGCTGAAACCAGACCGAGCGCCAGCGCGGCGCAAACCGAGATGGCGCGAACCAGACCAATCATAGTGAAAACTCCCCTGCGTGGCGAGCAATGTTCGCCTCGGAACAGACAATGCGCGAATCGTGACGGACTCATGGTCGTACCGATAGCGGCTCAAAAGATTTCGGGCGACGGCCGCAGCGCTCAGACGCGAGACGGCGCACCGGACCATTGACCCGGCAGCTTCTGGACTTTAGGTCGGGAGACATCGAAGGCAATGCTGGCCTTGGAATACCCCCGGCGGTTTGTCGGCCGGGTCCGCAAAATGGTTCAGAAATTTCCGCTCCGGGTGGCGGTTTTTTCACGATGACGGTGGTATGAGAGCCGCAACGGTCCCGTAGCTCAACTGGATAGAGTAGCGGATTTCTACTCCGCGGGTTGCAGGTTCGAATCCTGCCGGGATCGCCAGTATGGCTTTTCAGCCCTTGTTCTGCTCGATGACCAAGATCAGGCACCTATCCAACCGCAAAAATGCGCGTGGATCATGTTGACCGGTGTTGAGCCTGCTCGCGGATGAAATGGGATTTAAAGCTGCGTCTATGCGAGTAATGGAGAGGACCGTCATCGTGCTGCAAGACGCATTTGAAGGCGGCAATCCGATTGATATGGCGCAAGCCCTTCGATCCAGGAGAAACCCGCCGACGTGATCCAGAGCTTTCGCCTCGGCTTCTCCTTGCTCTCCACCGGATGTTGCGGTTGGATGTTGCCGGTCTGGGGAGATTTCAAAGATGTTTATCGCCGTTACTGGTGCCACTTGGCTTGCTCTCACGGTGGCGGCACCTAACAATCATATTTTGCCCGTGCAAGTGACGGTTAACGGGCAGGTGCAGCCATTCCACCGTGAAGCGTTACCCTTAGCAGTGAAGGAGTGTAATGCGCGCATCGCAAAGGACAATCCAACTGTAAAAGTGCAAGGCAAGTTCACCTTGGCCGTGCGACGCAGAAACCAAACTTTGGTCAAAATGCTGAATATCCCTCCTGATGATGTGGTCGCCCTCGTGGTGCCAGTAATTTTCACTGCTGCAATTGGCGGGCCCGTTAAGGGAATTATGGCCTGTAAGTTCGATATAAAGGACAAGCGCCTCGTTTATAGCAGGATGGACAGGATAGGGATGCTTCAAGCGATATCTAGCGGGACAAAATAGCCAGCAACGCATCGATAGCTAGTGCCGTCATTTCTGATCGGCATTGCAACGCTCCAGGCGGCGAGTGGCAGTAGAGTCGCGGCAATAACAGAGGCATCCGGCCGTGCCGGTCAGAGATTGCGTATGGGAGGCTCAAGCTGGACCTCCTGCGGTTCACATCTCATGTTAATCTCTATCCACCACCGCCAAGAGGTGAGTGTGACCCATGAGCAAACCCGCAAAGACCCCGGCAGCTCTCCTGGCCCTCCTCAACGAGAAAATGAACCCTTACGCCGATTGTCCCGAGGGCATGAGCGTCTCTGTGATCCGGGCCGATGATTCCTGGGAATTTCGGACAACCGCCGACGACGCCACCTAGTCCTCCGTTGGTTACGGCGAGTGCGTCGCGCGCATTGTCCAAACAGGCGACCATCTCAGGAAGCAGTTCGACCTGGAGAGCTGATCCCGCGCCACCCTCCCCTTGTGATTTACCGTGTCGGCACTGTTGAGGAGGTTTCAGCCATTATGCCGCACTTGCTTGTGCGAGGCTTTCCAGCCGCCATTTTAAGATCGCAGATATGCGAGGATCGACGCCCATGGCTGTCGTTATCGGCGATTGTGTGCATTTCGTTGTGGAATTCGGCGGCAAGATGCAAAAATGCCGAGTGTCTGATATCGCCCTCACCAACAAGGAGGGCGTTCGAAAGAAAGACACGAGCCACGACCAGCTTCTCGCGATATTTGAAAAGCACCGAGCGGAAATTGAGCGTATTGCGGTTGTGAAGCTGGAGAGCGGCCATGTTTCGCTGCTCGGCATTATCCTGACCACTGAGGATCTGAATCTCTGAAATACCCAAGGCGCCAGCGCCTGACCGGAACCTAACGGCCGGCTGTCTGTTAAGATTGAAGGTAGCGGAGGGTCACCCTCATGGCTGTCGTCAGCGGCGATTACGTCGACTTCGTTGTGCGGCACGGCGGAAACACCGAAAGATGCCGGATAACTGAGGCCGCCTTGTTAAATCGAGATGGTGCGGCCAACGAACACCTCAACCACGGGCAACTCATTGCCATTTTTGTGAAGCACCGCGCCGAGATCGAGTATCTCGCTCTCGCGAAAATGCAGCGCGAAGAGCATTCCGACCAGGGCTTCATCTTGACCACTGAGGATCTGAACCCCTAAGACCCGACGCCGGTTCCACCAGCGTTGCGTGCTGGTTGTCACCACTTGCTGAAAAGCGAGGTGAAGTGTGTGGAAGCTTTGGACGCCCGGTTCGACGATGAAGCCTCCGGCTGCACCCAGCTTTGAGCGAACATCAACGATAACGGCAATGGCAATCGCACTGTCCGTCACGCCTGTGTACGCCTTGCCTCCCGACAATGCCGATCCATCATTGGCCCCCTGGTTCAAAAGTTTGAAACAGCCGGGGACGGGCGCGGACTGCTGCTCAATCGCTGATTGCCGCGCCGCGCAGGTCCGGCGGGATGGTCAGGGCTATGAGGTCAGGATTGACCAAAAGTGGCGTGGCTCATCGACCTTCTGGCTCCGGGTCCCGGCTGAGAGGATTCTCGATGAGCGTAGCAATCCGACCGGGAGCGCGGTTTTGTGCTACACGCCCGAGGCGGGCATCCTTTGTTTCGTTCCACCGCCCGACAGCTAGTAGCCCAACTGCCCCCAGTCACGTTGTGCGAGGTGCCAGGAGGGAAGAAAATGCTGGCGAATAGCGCCGTGCCGGGATACCACCACGCTGCTCCTAATTTGTCACCGGAAAGCCACACATATTCCAAGGCAGCTATCCAAAATCACGGGGGCATGAAACGGCGGCAGCTCGCTCCTGACACGCCGCGGAAATCTGCTACAAGCTGCGCGACACAACATCGAACAGAAAGACATCGACCGTATGGGTTTTAAGGAGCCGAGTTTTGCGGACAGGCAGGCCGCCGCGCAGAACGCCAAGAAGAACATCCTCGAAAAGTTCAAGGCCAAGCCGGGGCCGGACGATCCTGCCGTGCTGAAGAAAGCCGCCGAGCGTCAGGCGCAAGCCGCCGCGCGTGCCGAGGCCCAGAAGCAGCGCGAAGCCGCGCGAGTTGAAAAGCTTGCCCGCGACGCCGAACTCGCGGCCCAGGCAGCCGCGGAAGCACGCCGGCTTCAGGCCGAGAAGGAAACCGCGGAAGCCGAACTCAAGGCCCAGCAGAAGGCAGCTCGCGACGCGCGCTACGCCGCACGCAAGGCGAAGAAGTAAAGCCGCGAATACGCGACGAATTGCAAATATGACAGGCCCGCCCGATGAGAGCGAGCCTGTCGAAAAGCAAAAGACGAGAGGAAGATTACTTCTTCATCTCGTCTTTTTTCATGCCGTCCTTCGACATGGTGTCTTTCTTCATCCCATCCTTGGACATCGTGTCTTTCTTCATGCCGTCCTTGGACATGGTGTCTTCCTTCTTCATCCCGTCCTTGGACATCTTGTCCTGGGCGAAGGCGGCGGGCGCAAAGGCCAGGCCGAGCGAAAGAATTGCAGCGGTGGTGCCGAGCGCGATACGTGCAGTGCGTGCCATGTGAAGCGGTCCTCTGAATCCAGTTTTGTTTGCGCGACGTGTGCCGCTTCTGGATCTTCGGGAGGGATCGGATTTCGTTACGCGTGCCGAGAAAATATTCTCGCATCATGCAGCGCAACAAACAGCGTGACTGGCAGGCGGCGTGCGAACAGGCAACCGGATCGGCTAGTTCCGCGCCTTGGCATTGAGCGCCGACGCCACCCGGCTCACGGGCGATTTGCCAAGAAGCCCGGCGATGCCGTTGGTCGCCGCAACGAGTTGCTTCATGTCCACCCCGGTCGCAATGCCCATGCCTTCCAGCATGTAGACCACATCCTCGGTCGGGACGTTGCCGGTCGCGCCGGGTGCGTAAGGACAGCCGCCAAGACCGCCTGCTGCTGAATCGATCACGCGCGCGCCCTCCTCCAGGCCCGCGTAAAGATTGGCGAGCGCCTGACCGTAGGTGTCGTGGAAGTGCATGGCGAGATTTTGCATCGGCACTTCGGTCGCGACCGCGCGCAGCAGTTGCCGCGCCCTCATTGGCGTGCCCACGCCGATGGTGTCGCCCAGCGAGACCTCGTAGCAGCCGAGGTCCCACAGCTTCTTCGTTACAGCGACAACGGCTGACGGCTTTACCTCGCCGTCATAGGGGCAGCCGAGCACGCAGGACACGTAGCCGCGCACCTTGATGCCGTCGGCCCTGGCGCGGTCCAGCACAGGGACGAAGCGCTCGATCGATTCCGCGACGGTGCAGTTGATGTTGGCTTTCGAGAAGCCTTCCGAAGCGGACGCGAACACCGCGATCACTTTCGCGCCCGCCGCTTTCGCGCCTTCGTAACCCTTTTCATTGGGAACGAGGACATGAAATTCGCGGTCGGGATGATGATTCACGGCGCGCAGCACCTGATCGGAACTGGCCATCTGCGGAATGGCCTTCGGCGAAACGAAGCTACCGACCTCGATGGTGTGAAGGCCAGCCTTGATCAGGTCTTCGATGAACGCGATGCGCGCCTCGGCGGTCACCGGCGTCTTTTCGTTCTGCAGCCCGTCACGCGGGCCGACTTCGACAATGCGAACCTGATCGCTCATCACTTACGCTTTCGGCTCAATCTCGGCGAGTTCGACGCCTTCCTGCACGATGTCGCCGACCTTGCATTTCAACTGCTTCACGGTGCCCGCGAACGGCGCGCGCAGCGTCTGCTCCATCTTCATCACTTCCAGCGTCAGGATCGCAGCGCCCTTCTCGACCGATGCGCCCTCCTCGACCAGGATCGCCACGACGGTACCCGGCAGCGGCGCGACCACGCGATCGGCGCCCGCCTGCTCCTCGTCCTCGGTGCCGAACGGATCGACCCAGTGGACTTCGAAACGTCCGTTGCGGGTGCGGACATAGACTTCATGGCCGTCAAGAAGGCCCGTGATGTGATGCTTGACGCCATCGAGCACCACGTCGATGCCGCCGCGCGGCGACGCCGAGCTTGCGAAAGCTATAATGTTTCCATCGATCGCCAGCGTCGAGGGGCCTTGCCCATATCGCAGCGACACCTTGCGCTCGGTGCCGCTCGCCTGCCGGAACAGGAACCGGCGATGACGCGCGCCAACGGCGGCCCAGCCTGCCGATGCCCGCCATGGAGACTTCGCGTCGGCTCCGGCGGCAGCGGCTTCACTTTGCAGGATCGAGGCTACGGCTGCGGCGAGTTCGAGATCGGTCAGTTCATCTTCGGCGGGCGTCAGCTTCGCCAGTTCGCGTTCGATAAAGCCGGTGTCGATGGTGTTGGCGCGGACATCCGGATGCGTGATCAGTGCCGACAGGAACGGAATGTTGGTGACAATGCCGCGAACGTCGGTCTCCTGCAGGCCGCGATTGAGCCGGGAGATCGCGAGATCCCGCGTTGGCGCCCAGGCAATCACCTTGGCCAGCATGGCGTCGTAATTCGGCGACACCGTCTTGCCCTCGCCGTAACCGGCGTCGATGCGCAAGCCGTCGACCTCCTCCGGCGCGTGCCAGGTGCGGATGCGGCCCACTGAAGGCATGAAGTTCTTGTTCGGGTTCTCAGCGTAGACGCGCGCTTCGATGGCATGCCCGTTGAGTTTGATCTGGTCCTGAGTCAGCGGCAGATTCTCGCCGAACGCGACGCGCAACTGCCATTCGACCAGATCGACGCCGGTGATCAGTTCGGTCACCGGATGCTCGACCTGAAGGCGGGTGTTCATTTCGATGAAAAACACGTCGCGGCCGTCGGAGACGAACTCGATGGTGCCCGCGCCGACGTAACTCACCGCCGCGGCTGCCTTGCGCGCAGCAGCACACACGGCCTCGCGTTGCGCCGGATCCAGTGTCGGCGACGGTGCTTCCTCGATCACCTTCTGGTGGCGGCGCTGCAGGGTGCATTCGCGCTCGAACAGCGACAGCAGGTTGCCGTGGCTGTCGCCGATGATCTGCACCTCGATATGGCGCGGGTTCTGGACGAACTTCTCGATCAGCATGCGGTCGTCGCCGAACGCAGCCAGCGCCTCGCGCTTGGCGCTGACGATCGCCGCCGCCAGTTCATCCGCGCTGTTGACAACGCGCATACCGCGACCGCCGCCACCTGCGGACGCCTTCGCCAGCACCGGAAAGCCGATCTTGTTGGCGGCATCGGCGAGCGTCTTCTCGTCCTGCGCCTCGCCGTGATAGCCAGGCACCAGCGGCACGCCGGCTTTCTCCATCAGCGCCTTGGAGCCGGACTTCGACCCCATCGCTTCCATCATCTCGCCGGTCGGGCCGACGAACACGATGCCCTCGGCCGCGCAGCGGCGCGCGAACTCGGCATTCTCCGACAGGAAGCCGTAACCCGGATGGATCGCTTCCGCGCCGGTCTTCCGTGCGGCCTCGATGATGCGGTCAACATTGAGATAGCTGTCACGGGCGCGTGCCGGACCCAGCAGCACAGCATCGTCGGCCATGGCGACATGAAGCGCATCGGCGTCGGCTTCGGAATAGACCGCGACCGTGCGCAGGCCCATGGCGCGCGCGGTCCTGATGACGCGGCAGGCGATTTCGCCTCGATTGGCGATCAGCAGGGTGTTGAAGCGGCGGTACAATGCAGTGGATTTGGCGGCGGGGGCTTTGGCGTTCACATGCGACTCCATGACCGGCTTAACTCCACGACGCCTTGCGCTTTTCAAGAAATGCCGAGAGACCTTCGCGCGCCTCAGGCTTCGCCCGCACATCGGCGATCAACTGCGCAGTTTCCGCCATCAGGGCCTCATCGATGGGACGGCCCGCGATGTCACCTGCGAGCGTCTTCGCGATAGCGCGCGCGCCGGGCGCCGCAGACCTCAACTGCTTGAGCAGCCTAGCGATCCGCTCATCGAGCGCTTCCGGCGCGACTACCTCATGCAACAGGCCGATCCGCAGCGCTTCGTTCGCGTCGAAGACTTCGGCAGTCTGAAAGTAACGCCGCGCGGTGCGCTCGCCGATGGCGCGCAGCACATAGGGGCTGATCATGCCCGGCACGATGCCGAGACGAACCTCGGACAGACAGAACGTCGCGGTCGATGTCCCGATGGCAATATCGCACGCCGAGACCACGCCGACGCCGCCGCCGTAGATCGGCCCCTGCACCCTGCCGATGGTTGTCTGGGGCATCCGGTCGAGCGCAGACAGCATCCGCACCAGCGGCATGGCGTCCGCGATGTTCTCTTCGCGCGTGTAGGTGCCTGCTTCGCGCATCGCGCTGATGTCAGCCCCGGCGCACAGGCTCTTGCCCTCGCCAGCGAGCACCATCGTTGCAATGGAGCGATCGGCGGCGATACTCTCGAACGCAGCACGTAACGCCTCGATCAACGCCTTGTTGAGGGCGTTGTTCAACTCGGGGCGGTTCAGCGTGACGCGCGCCACGTCCTGATCGCGTTCGATGCGGACAAGATCGGTCATTGTTGTGTCCCGCATCACATTCTGAACACGCCGAACTTCGGCGGCTCAATCGGTGCGTTCGCGGCAGCCGACAGTCCGAGACCGAGCACCAGCCGCGTATCGGCGGGATCGATCACGCCGTCATCCCACAGCCGCGCGGTGGCGTAATACGGATGGCCCTGCGTTTCATACTGCTCGCGGATCGGGCTGCGGAAGGCATCTTCTTCCTTGGCCGTCCACGTCCCGCCCTTGGCTTCGATGTTGTCGCGGCGCAACTGGCTCAGCACCATCGACGCCTGCTCGCCGCCCATCACCGAAATGCGCGCATTCGGCCACATCCAGAGGAAGCGCGGGCTATAGGCTCGGCCGCACATGCCGTAATTGCCCGCACCGTAGGAGCCGCCGATCACGACGGTGAACTTCGGCACCGACGCGGTCGCGACCGCCGTGACGAGCTTCGCGCCGTCGCGCGCAATGCCGCCGGCCTCGTACTTCTTGCCGACCATGAAGCCGGTGATGTTCTGCAGGAACAGCAGCGGAATGCCGCGCTGGCAGCACAGTTCGATGAAGTGCGCGCCCTTCAGCGAACTCTCGCTGAACAGGATGCCGTTGTTGGCGATGATGCCGACCGGATAACCCCAGATATGCGCGAAACCGCACACGAGAGTCGTTCCGTAGAGCTTCTTGAACTCTTCGAATTCGGAGCCATCGACAATGCGCGCAATGATCTCGCGCACATCGAACGGCTTGCGGGCGTCTACCGGCACCACGCCGTAGATGTCCTCGCGCTCGAACAGCGGATCGCGCGGATCGCGCAATCCGGTCGCCGAGGATTTCGCTGGATTGAGGTTGCCGACGATGCGCCGGGCGATGCCGATGGCATGGCTGTCGTTCTGCGCATAGTGATCGGTGACACCGGACTGGCGGCTGTGAACATCCGCACCGCCGAGTTCTTCCGCAGTCACGACTTCGCCGGTCGCGGCCTTCACCAGCGGGGGGCCGCCGAGAAAGATCGTGCCCTGATTGCGGACGATGATGCTCTCGTCCGACATGGCAGGCACGTACGCGCCGCCAGCGGTGCACGAGCCCATCACGATGGCGATCTGCGGAATGCCCTGCGCGGACATGTTCGCCTGATTATAGAAGATACGCCCGAAATGCTTCTCGTCGGGAAAGATTTCATCCTGCTGCGGAAGGAATGCGCCGCCGGAATCCACCATGTAGATGCAGGGCAAATTGTTCTGCCGCGCGATGTCCTGCGCGCGCAGATGCTTCTTCACCGTCATCGGGTAGTAGGTGCCGCCGCTGATGGTGGCGTCGTTGGCGACGATCACGCATTCGCGGCCCGAGACGCGGCCGATGCCGGTGACGATGCTCGCGGAATGAACGTTGCCGCCGTAGAGGCCGTAGGCCGCCATCGGCGAGAATTCCAGAAATGCCGTGCCGGGATCGATCAGGAGATCGACGCGGTCGCGCGCCAGCATCTTGCCGCGTGCCGAGTGCTTGGCGCGGGACGCCTCGCCACCCCCGCCCGCCACTTGCGAAAGCTTCTCCCGCAGGTCCGCGACCAGGGCTCGCATCGCCTCGGCATTGCGCGTGAAATCGGACGACTTGGGATCGAGTCCGGAACGAAGTGCCATTGTTTCCCGCCGCGTAACGTTTTGATCTTGCTTGCTTCCGTCCATTCCGGACGGCTTCGACCCGCAAGGTGTCACTGCTTGGCGGCTGAATGCAACCACAACTTTTGCGACGATATTGAAGAGACTTGCCGTGGGTCAGACGCCCTCAATAGGGCAAAGCAACCGGCTGAAATGTCATGTCCCGGACATTTGTCGGGGCAATTTCAACGGCAGCGGCTGGCCTCGATCCGAGGCCGGACGCGCACCAGCCGGTGACGCGCCCTCCGCGAAACAAACGGGACAAGACGTTGGACGCTCAGTGCGTCCAGGGCTCGACGCGGCGGAAGGCGAAATTGTCCGCATAGGCCTTCACGCGCGGCTGCAATTCCTTTGGCTCCAGCACCTGGTACGGGATGCCTTCCCGCTCGCAATAGGCGACCGCCTCTTCCTTGGTGTGGAAATGGAGGGTCAGCTGCTGCTTCATGTCGCCGGAGCTGGTCCATCCCATCAGCGGCTCGATCACGCGCGGCTGCTCGGGCTCATAGTCGAGTTGCCACGCCTTGGTCTTGGCGGCGCCGGACTGCATCGCATTTTTGGCAGGTTTGAATATTCTTGCTGTCATGGAAGTCGCGGGTCCCTGAGCCTGCTCGCTGTGGCACAATCGGATGTAAAAAGCACGAGATTCGGGGCCCGGCCAAGATCAAGATGTTGAGCATGCCAGCCCCGAAGGAGACTTTTTACGGCGGGTTCTGGTATAGTCTGTCCGAAACGCGGTGACAACGACGGACCGCTTGGGTCCCGATAGACGCTGCCGACGTTATTTGGTTCGATCGCATCACGAAAACGGTACTCATGGAAATTCAGGCAACACTTCCAGAAAAAGGCCGCGACCTCCGGCTCGATTTCTTCCGCGGTATCGCAAACTGGTGGATCTTTCTCGACCACATTCCCAACAACATCATCAACTGGGTCACCCCGCGAAACTACGGGTTCAGCGACGCGGCCGATCTGTTCGTCTTCATCTCGGGCTACACGGCATCGTTCGTGTACGCCAAGATGATGCTCGATCGCGGCTTTATCGTCGGCTCGACGCGGCTGTGGAAGCGCGTCTGGCAGCTCTATGTCGCCCACGTCATTCTGTTCGTGATCTATATCGCGGCGATCGGCTGGGTCGCGCTGCGTTATGCCGATCCGGACATTCTCAACGAGTTCAACGTCGCCGGTCTGATCGAGAACCCGATCCAGACGCTGACGCAGGGCCTTCTGCTGCGCTTCAAGCCCGTCAATCTCGACGTGCTGCCGCTCTACATCATCCTGATGGGCTTCTTCCCGCC
>JAGVII010000018.1 GCA_020056155.1 Afipia sp. | reverse complement strand
CGCGAGTTCGGCCATCGCGCCGCGATGCACGATCTTGCCGTTATCCATCACCAGCACGTTGTCGCCGATTTCCTGCGCGACGCGGAAATTCTGCTCCACCAGCAGAATGGTCGCGCCGCGCTTTTTGACCTCGGCGAGGCATTCGATCAGGCCGACAACGATCGCAGGCGCGAGGCCCTTGGTCGGCTCGTCGATCAAGAGCAGCTTGCGCGGCTCGACGATGGCGCGGGCGATGGAGAGCATTTGTTTCTGCCCGCCGGACAGCGATCCCGCGCGCGACAGCCAGAAGCGTTTCAGCGCCGGAAAGAATCCGAAGATCCATTGCAGCCGGGTGTCATCGAGCGGACCTTCGCGCGCGGCGAGGATCAGGTTTTCCTTCACGGTCAGGTCGGAAAACACCGACATGGACTCCGGCACATAGCCGACGCCCATGCTGGCGATGTCGGGCGTGAGTTTCTTTTCGGTTCGCTGACCTGCCAGCGTGATTGTGCCGGAGGAGGGCGGCGACAGTCCCATGATGGTGCGCAGCGTCGTGGTCTTGCCCGCGCCGTTGCGGCCGAGCAGCATGGTGATCCGGCCTTCCGGCACGGTGAGGTCGACGCCATGCAGGATGTGATACTGCGCGATGTGGGTGTGGACGCCGGTGAGGGTCAGCATGTCGGTCATGCGGCGAATCTCTTGGCCGTAACGTCATTGCGAGGAGCATTTGCGACGAAGCAATCGCCCCCACCCCAACCCTCCCCCGCGAGCGGGGAAGGGAAAGGGAGGGGGCTCTGGATTGCTTCGCTTCGCTCGCAATGACGGTGAAACATGTGTGTCATGCCGCACTCTTTCCCGGCGCGATGCCGAGATAGGCTTCCTGCACGATCGGAGAGGCGATCACTTCGGCGGGCTTGCCGTCGGCGACCAGTTGCCCGTTATGCAGCACGATGATGCGGTCCGCGAGCGAACGCACCACATCCATCTTGTGTTCGACCAGCAGGATGATCTTGCTGGTTTCCTTTTTCAGCCGCGCGATAAGATCGAGCACCACGGGCACCTCGTCGACGCTCATGCCTGCGGTCGGCTCGTCGAACATGAAGACCTTCGGTTCCAGCGCCATCATCAGCGCCACTTCCAGCTTGCGCTGATCGCCATGCGACAAGGCGGCGGCGGGAATCGCACGGCGATTGCCGAGCGCGATCGAGTCGAGAATGGCATCGGCGCGTTCGATCAGATCGCGGCGCTTCATCCAGGGGCGCAGCATCTCATAGTGCACGCCCGAGACCGCCTGCACGGCGAGACGGACATTCTCCTCGACGCTGAGATTCGGGAACAGATTGGTGAGCTGAAAGGCGCGACCGAGGCCCTTGCGGGTGCGCAACGGCGTCGTGAGGCCAGTGATGTTTTCGCCCGCAAGCAGGACGTCGCCGGCGGTCGGACGAAGCTGCCCGGAGATCAGGTTGAAATAGGTGGTCTTGCCGGCGCCGTTGGGGCCGACGATGGCGGTCAGTTCACCGGGGCGGAAGGTGCAACTCACCTTGTTGACGGCGACATGGCCGCCGAAACGGATGGTCAGGTCGCGGGTCTCGAGGGTGAGGGGCATGTACTGATCTCTTGGCTCGTCATTGCGAGGAGCGTTTGCGACGAAGCAATCCAGCTTTTGATTTCTGGATTGCTTCGCTTCGCTCGCAATGACGCAGGGTGTTACCGCTTGTTCTTGATCGGGATGTTCATGTCCCCGATCTTGAGTTCGCGCACCAGTTCGTTGTCGGCCCAGGCGAGGTTCGGATCGACCTTGACGCGGAAGTGATACATGCTTTGCAGCGCCTGATGGTCTTCCTTGCGGAACACCATCTTGCCCTTCGGCGTATCGAATTCCATGCCTTCCATCGCCGTGATGAGCTTCTCGGTGTCGGTTGATTTGGCTTTCTGCACGGCCGTGACCGCCGCCATCGCCGCCGCAAAACCACCGGCGGTGAAGAAGTCCGGCGGTGCGTTGAAGCGCTTCTTGTGCTCGGTGACGAGCCAGTCGTTGATGGGGTTTTTCGGGATGGCGTAATAATAATAGGTGGCGCCTTCCATGCCGGGCAGCCGCTTGTAGGCGGCGAGCGCGGGCAGGATGTTGCCGCCGCTGGACAGTTCGATGCCGTAGCGCTTCGGGTCCATGTCCTGCAGCTTGGTCAGCGGATCGCCGCCGCCGGCCCAGATCACCCAGATGATCTTCTTGCCGGGCTTGTCCTTCAGCGCGTCGAACAGGCGCTGGCCCGCCGCGGTGAAGTCGGTTGTTCCCGGCGGAACATATTCTTCGGCGGCCAATGTCGCACCGGTTTTTGCCAGCGCGTCCTTGAACGCGGCAACGCCGTCGCGTCCGAAGGCGAAGTCCTGTCCCAGCGTTGCGATGGTCACGCCCGGTTTGCCGATGGCGACCGCGTTGGAGATCGCGTCCTGAGACGAGTTGCGGGCGGTGCGGAAGATGTAGCGATTCCACTTGTCGCCGGTGATGGAGTCGGCCACAGCCGGTTCGACAATCAGGATCTTCTTGTTTTCCTCGGCGACCGGCAGCATCGCGGGCGCGGCACCTGAAAGCGTGGTGCCGATGGCGAGATCGACCTTGTCGTCCTGATAGGCTTCGGCAAGCGCCGCCTTGGCGAGGTCCGGCTTGCCCTGGTCGTCCTTGGTGATGAGGACGATCTTGCGGCCGTCGACCGTCATCGTGTTCTTGGTGGCGTATTCGAGACCCATGCGCAGCCCGGTTTCGGTCTGCTTGGCGTAGGCTTCCAGCGGTCCGGTCTTGCCGTAAATCAGCGCGATCTTGAGATCGTCGGCTGCCGCCGGCGCGGCAGCCAGTGCGGCCACGACGCCTGCGAAAATTGCAATTTTACGCATTGATGTCCTCCCCATTTCCTTGAGGGGACGATACATGCCCGCGCCGGAATTACCAATTTTTTGCTGAAGCCCTGAAATAAAGGCTCTTAGGCCGGCTTATCCTGCGGCGAGGGGCCAACGCATGTCCCACGCCACCGTTCGTGGAAGGTGGCAGCGGTCACGCTGCTTTCCGGCGATTTGCGAACATCAACAACGCAGCGGAGACCAGGAAGTAAAACGCACCGAAGGCCGCGTAGGGTGCCACATCCATAAGCGTCGGAATCCTGGCAAGGTTCGCTTGTGTGACAAAGAACACGCCGGCAAGCGTCGACTGGGCTCCGCTCAGGATCATCGCCCACTGCGCACCGAACCTGCGCCAGCGGCGAACGCCGGTAAGCAGTTGGGCCAGTCCCGCCGCGATCGCCCAGATTCCAAAGACCGCGAGCACGGCATTCATGCTCCACTGCAAAGCGACGGCCACCGCGATCACAGCGACGAGGCTGACTGCGACATTTAACGCCTGTGTGGGGTTCTTTCTGAGACCGCCGCTGCCCTGAGCATCGAACCAGTTCGCCAAGGCATCCCAAGCCGGATAGCTGACCAGCAGCAGCGCCGCGGCTGTGGCATTTGAACGACCGATGGCAACCGCGGCTGCCACCCACATCGCAGCAACGATGGCCCGTACCAGATAATAGCGTGCCAGGTTCCCGGTTAATTCGGCCTGAGCAGTTGTGTGATCGCCTGTCGTCGTCGTCATTTCACTCTCCATCACGCGAGAGGCCAGATTTTGCCTCAATTAATATCGCGATAATAATTATCGCGATATCTTTATGAGGCTTGTCCGGCGCGGCGTCTACGATTAATTATCGTGATATACGTTATTGTGATAATCCGAGAGGAATGGCCGTGGATGACATCGCACTGGATCATCAACTCTGCTTTGCGCTGTATGGCGCCAGCATCGCGATTGGCCGTGCTTACAAGCCACTGCTCGACGCCCTGGAAATTACCTACCCGCAGTATCTTGTTTTGAGCACGCTGTGGGAACGCGGTCCGCAAAGCGTCGGGACCATCGCCGATCGGCTGGCGCTGGAATCGAGCACGATCACGCCCCTCGTGAAACGGCTTGAACAGGCTGACTTCGTTGTCCGGAAACGGAATCCTGAAGACGAACGACAGGTCGTTGTCAGTCTCACGGCCAAGGGAACGGCCATGCGCGAAAAGTCACGCTGTCTCGGTGAGACGCTATTTGCCGCGGCCCGCATGTCGCCGAAGCGCCTGATTGACCTCAATCGCGAAGTCCGCGCCTTTCGCGATGCGGTGACCGACTCCATTGAAAAGAACACCTTGGCGCTGCGCTGATTCCTGCGACAGAGAATCGGCGATCACTGGCAAGCGTTGCCTATGTGCACTTTAAACGACGCATCGATCCGACGTTGGCTACGCGCCAATGAGTCCAGCCTAGTAATGCGGAGGCGGCGGCTCGTTCGCGGGGCCTGCGCCCGATTTCATCTCGGCATCATCGAGCCGCTCGCGCAGGCTCAGCATCTCGCGGCTCAGGGCATCAATCTGCTTCCACTGCGCGGTGATGGTGTTGTTCAGGGCCTCGATGCTCTCGTCCAGATACGCGATCCGGATTTCCAGCGCATCGATCCGCGTGGCGGGCGAGGGGGTCTCAGTCATCGGCTTCCTCGGTTTGGGCCTGCTCGCTCATTTCGATCTCGGTTGCGTCGGTATGATCCGCGCCGTCCCCGCGCAATGCCTGACGCTCGCTCAGCCCGTGACCGAGCGCGACGCGCTGGTCGAACACGAAACATTCGCCGCGCCACAGGCTTTGCGTCTCCGGGATATCTTCCAGATATTTCAGGATGCCGCCCTTGAGGTGGTAGACCTCCTCAAAACCCTGCGACAGCAGATAGGAACTGGCCTTTTCGCAACGGATCCCGCCGGTGCAGAACATCGCGATTTTCCTGTGCCTGTTTCGGTCGAGCATCCGGCCTGCGAAATCCGGAAATTCACCGAAGCGTGTGATTTTCGGATCGACCGCGCCTTCGAACGTGCCCATCTCGACCTCGAAGCCGTTGCGGGTGTCGAGCAGCAACACGTCATCCTGCCTGATGAGCGCATTCCAGTCCGCCGCATCGACATAGATGCCGACCTTGGCGTTCGGATCGGTCTCCGGATCGCCCAGCCGGACGATCTCTTTCTTCAGCCGGACCTTCATCCGGTTGAACGGCATGTCAGAGGCATTGGAGAACTTCAGCTCCAGGTTGTTCAGGCGGCCATTGAACAAGGCGCCGTGCTGCAACTGGTTCATCAGGGCGTCGATAGCGACCTCGCGGCCGGCCACGGTCCCGTTAATACCCTCTGCGGCGAGCAGGATGATGCCCCTGACGTCGAGCGCCACGCACATATTGCGCAGCGGCTCCCGCAGGGTCTCAAAGTCCGGGAGCGCGAGGAACTGATAAAAGGCGGCAACTTTGTACGACATGGCGCGGGTTATATCAGCACGAGCCGCAGCGAAAAAAGCCGGTAATCGG
>JAGVII010000190.1 GCA_020056155.1 Afipia sp. | reverse complement strand
GTTGACGTGCAACGCAGTGGTGAAGTCGTTCGGCGCGGAGAACCGTGAAGATGCGCGGCTTGCCGGCGTGGTCGGCAAGTGGCGCCGCCGAGCCGGACGAACCTGGCTGCGTTACACCTATGTCGGCATCGCGCAGAACGCGGTGCTGGTCGTGATGAGCGCCTGTGTGATCGGCGGCGTGCTGCTTCTGTGGCTGGCGGGCCGTGCGACACCGGGCGAGGTGACCTACGTGGTGACGACCTACTTCGTCATTCACGGCTATCTCGGCGACATCGGTCAGCACATCAGCCACCTCCAGCGTTCGGTGAACGACATGGAGGAACTGGTCGCGATCCACGACGAGGCCATCGGCATTGCCGACGCGCCGGACGCCGTGCCGATGAAGGTCGCGGGCGGCGGCATCGTGTTCGACGATGTGACGTTCCATTATCGCGGGCACGACACGCCGTTGTACGACCGGCTTGCGGTCAACATCAGGCCGGGCGAGCGCGTCGGTCTGGTGGGCCGCTCGGGCTCCGGAAAGACCACGTTCGTCAAGCTGGTGCAGCGGCTGTACGACGCGACCGGCGGACGCGTGCTGATCGACGGGCAGGATGTCGCGAAGGCGACGCAGCAATCGCTGCGCAGTCAGATCGCCATCGTGCAGCAGGAGCCGACCCTGTTTCACCGCTCGCTGGCCGAGAACATCGGCTATGCGCGGCCGGGTGCGACCATGGCGCAGATCGAGGAAGCGGCACGGCTTGCCAACGCCCATGACTTCATCATGCGGCTGCCGAAGCGCTACGAGACGCTGGTGGGCGAGCGCGGCGTGAAGCTGTCGGGCGGCGAACGTCAGCGCGTGGCGTTGGCGCGCGCCTTCCTCGCCGACGCGCCGATCCTGATTCTGGACGAGGCCACCTCGAGCCTCGATTCGGAATCGGAGGCCTTGATTCAGGAGGCGATGGACCGCCTGATTCAGGGCCGCACCGCGATCGTGATCGCGCACCGGCTGTCCACAGTGCGCAGCCTCGACCGCATCCTGGTGTTCGACCGGGGCCGGATCGCCGAGGAGGGGACGCATGCGTCGCTCGCCCGGCGTCCCGGAGGCATCTACCGCTCGCTGTTCGAGCGGCAGGTACTCGAACTCGACCGCATGTCGGCGGCCGAGTAAGCGGCAAACTCGTGATGAGGCGTGAGGCATGAGCTTCGCGCCTCACGAACCTCCGTCACGGCCGCGGGCATCGCCGTTCGAAGAGCGGCGTCGCTTTCGCGCGCCTACGTCCCGGCCATCTATGTCTTTCTGCGCTGAAGCATTCCAAGGTTGAGAGAACTGGAACCTGACACGGTGCAATGGGAAGGGAATCCTCAACGGAAGACTTCCGAAGGACCGAGCCGTGCCTGCGGCAGTCACAAGTCAGCTTGGGAGCAGCCCGGAATGTGAACCGCATCACACCCCGGATGCGGTTTCGTCGCCATCTTGGGACAACAGGATGCCGACCGGCGCAGTTTCTGTCTTCGCAGCCGCAAATTCGTGCTTAGGTTCCCGCAATGAAGCCGCTTGCGGCTTTCAGTTTCGAAATTGGAAATGCCGTTTCCTGGTGATCTGAAATCAGGTGAAGGGAGACACGTCATGAATACGGTGAACAGGGTGCTTCGTTGTCTGGCGGGCGCCATCTTCGTCAGTGCAATCTGTGCGGGCACCGTTGCGGCGCAGCCGGCTGGCGCGGGCTGTGTGCTGGATCAGGCGGCATCTGGCGGGCGACAGGTCCTGCGCTGCGAGGGAGGCCTGACGATTACGGCGGAGAGCGGTGCTCAGTATTCACTGCTCGATCGTGACGGGAACGGAAAAGCCGACGCGGCACGTCTGAGCAGCCGCGCGTTGCTGCTTGACGCACCCAAGGGCAGTCTTGGCAAGGCGGGCTTCCACGTCATGACACCGCAAGCCATCGCGGCAGTGCGCGGGACGAAATGGGCAGTGGATGCAGACGTAAGCAAGACGTCCGTGTTCGTCGCGCGGGGACGCGTCTCGGTGCGGCGACCGGAGTCCGGGCGAGCCGTCGTGCTTGATGCCGGCGATGGGGTCGATGTGGAAGCCGGTACCGGTCCGCTGACCGTCAAGCGTTGGGCCCCCGCTCGTGTCCGGGCCCTCATGGCGCGCTTCGGACAATAACGCCGATGAAGCGGCTGCGGCTCCCGACATTGGCGGCACTTGCTCTCGCGGGGCTGTGGGGACTCGGGCTCGGTCTTGTTCATCTGCGCGGCGGCGCATGGTTCCTCGATCGTTTCGAGGCGACGATGACGGATATTCGAACGCTCGTTCGCGGCAAGATCAACCCGCCCGATCTGGTGAAGATCGTTACCATTGACGACGACGTGGTGCGGAACGAGGGCGGTTATCCTCTTCCCCGCGCAGCTTTGGCGAGAATCATCGAGGGACTCGCGCGCTTCAAACCCAAGGTAATCGTGATCGATCTGCTGCTCGTCGATCCGGGACCGGAGGTCGGCGATCGGGCGCTGGAGCAGGCACTCGGTGAAAGCCCGAGCGTGATTGCCGCTGCTGCTGTCTTTGCGGAGGGCAAGCAGTGGGTTGCATCCGGGGACGACGGTCCGCTTGCAGGTGTGCCGAGCGCCGACCGGTTCCTGTTGCCGCTGCAGCGCTTCGCCGATCGTGCAGCGGTCGGCGTGGTCAATGTGGCGACGGACCAGAGCGGAACGCCGCGCTTCTTTCCCATGTTGTTCAGGGACGGTAACCGCATCGAAGCGTCGCTGCCGTTGCGTGTTGCGGCGGTCGCGGCGGCGGAGAGTCCCGGCGTGGAGGCGGACCGCCTGACGCTCGCGGGCAAGTCGATTCCCACGGACATCAGCCACCTTCTTCCGCTGAGCTTCTACGGTCCCCGCGGGACAATCCCCACGTTCAGCGCCGCTTCTGTACTGAACGGACAGCTGGACGACGCGACGATCCGCGACCGGATTGTGGTGATCGGAGCAACCGTCACCGGCGGAGGCGACGTTTTCCCGACTCCTTTTGATTCGGTGGTGCCAGGCGTCGAAGTCATTGCCACCGCCATCACGCACTTGATGGCCGGTGACGGAATCGTCCGTGACCGGAACGTGCGGCTTGCCGATGTCGGTTTTGCGGTCGTGCTGCCTATGATCATTGTCGGCCTTCTGGCGTGGCGCCGCAGCGTCGTCGCGCTGATCATGATCGCGGTGGTTTTTCTCGCCTGGCTTGGATTGAATTTCACAGCGTTTTCGCGCGGCGTCTGGCTGAGCGCAGCGCTGCCGATGGCCGCTGCGATTCCTCCGGTGATGCTGTTTGGCGCCGTGCAACTCTGGCAGGGCAGGCGGCGTGCGCAGTATTTCGCGATGAGGAACAGCCTCCTTCAACAATTCCAGGCTCCGGTGGTGCGCGACTGGCTGACCCGTCATCCCGATTTTCTCTCCGAACCGGTCCATCAGAATGCAGCGATCGTGTTTATCGATCTGTCCGGCTTCACGGCGCTGAGCGAGACGATGGACGCGGACGAAATCCGCGACCTCTTGAAGTCTTTTCATGCCTTGATCGACAAGGAAGTCGTAGCAGCCGGCGGCGTCATCACGAGCTTCATGGGCGACGGTGCAATGATCCTGTTCGGATTGCCCGAGCCCGAACCGGCCGATTCCGCCAATGCGGTGCGTTGCTGCGTCAGTCTCTGCACCGGCACTCAAGCATGGCTTGCATCGCTGCCGCCGTCGATCGCGGCGCGGCTCGGCTTCAAGGTCGGTGCTCATTTCGGAATGATCGTTGCATCCCGATTGGGTGGAGGAAGCTATCAGCACATCACGGCGACCGGCGATACCGTCAATGTCGCGAGCCGTTTGATGGAAGTCGCGGCGCGACAGGGTGCCGAACTGGCGATGAGCGCGGAGATGCTCCGTGCGGCCGGCGCCGACAACGCGCTGTCGGCGTCAGGTTTTCTCAGTGGGCCTTTGGATACGACGATCAGGGGACGGTCAGGTTCGCTGACGGTCTGGCTCTGGAAAAGTTCGCGCGCCGGCGAGGCTATCTCGAAGGCGAGCTAGTCGCGCATCCGTTGCCGGATCACGCAGATAAAGCAATCGGGCAATCTCTAAGCCGGGTTGCAGGGCTTGGCGATTTCAACGTGCCTGCTTGGGAAGGACAAAGGTCTGGCCGGGATAGATGAGGTCTGGATTTCGGATTTTGTCCCGGTTCGCTTTTAAGAGGAGCGGGTATCGCTCGCCCGTACCGTAGGTGGTGCGGCTGATGCGCCAGAGGCTGTCCCCGCGCGACACGACGACGGCGGAGCGTGAGCCTTTATCCGACGGAGCAAGCGCCCGAGAAGACCCGGCGGCTTGATCCGGCACGGATCGGTTCGCCACCGCTGTTTCCGGAACATTGGACGGTGCTTCGGCGCGCGATTGCACAGGGCTGGGGCTGGACTCCGCCGCGTCCAGCGCGACCGCCACACGCTGTTCGGACGTCACCTGCTTGCCGTCCGGCTGTCTGGATCTCAACGTCAGTTCGTAGTTCCCGGCGGGAAGCGGCGGAGGGGACATGACAAACTGTCCGGATTGATCTGCGACCGCCCGATCATGGGGTTCGCCGTTGCGCAACAGTTCGACGATCGCGCCGGGCGCAGCCCTGCCGGCGATGACCGCGTCTCCTGTTCGTGCAATGCGGGCAACGTCGAAAACCGGCGTAGATTTATCTGCCTCCGGCGGGCGGGGTGGTTCAGCGAGTGTAGCCGCTACGGCGTTTGCTTCGGCTTGTGCTGTCGCGAGCGCGGCCGCGCCATCATCGCGCGCGACCGGTGTGGGCGGCGACACCGTCGGCGTTGTGGTGGTTGCAGGTTTGGCTTCAGTCCTGGCTTCAGTCCTGGGTTCAACCGTGGCTTCAGCTTTGACTTCAGCCTTGGCTTCAACCTTGGCTTTGGATTCAACCGAGCGCTCGCGCTGCACATACGAGAGGCCGAACACAAGCGCGGCGCCGCATACCGCAATCAGCGCAAGTGACAGAAAAATTGCCCGGCCCACCGATGTGACAGCCATGGTCCGCGCCCCTTTTACCAGATCGTAACTCGTCAGCCCCTCGGCAAGCTTGCGCCGATTTGTTCGGGCCATCAAGTCCACAGGTATCGGTCAGCCGCGCGAGCCGTCACGAAATGGCGAGGGGTCCGGCGTGTTTGCGCCGAACCCCTCATTCTCGATCAGCCGGCCTGTAAGCCGGGTTCTGTAGGGCCTGAATGGTTTGCACCACGCAGACGTGACGGCCATTCCTCTGGGACGCAAGTTGCCTTGCGCCTCAAGCAACCTACCCGGACAGCGGGCCTGACATCGCCCCGCGGAGTTATCGCCCCAAGTTATGAGCCTGGAGCGAACTTTCCACTATGCCGTCCCTATTCGGTTTTGCTCCCGGTGGGGTTTGCCATGCCGTCTCCGTTGCCGGAAACGCGGTGCGCTCTTACCGCACCTTTTCACCCTTACCTGATCCGAAGATCAGGCGGTTCGTTCTCTGTGGCACTTTCCCTGGGGTCACCCCCGCCGGGTGTTATCCGGCACCGTATGTCGATGGAGCCCGGACTTTCCTCCCCGGCGACCTTTCGATCCTTGCCGGGGCGGCCGTCCGGCCGACTGACGCCGCAGTGATGGGCGTCCGGGCGCGCGAGGTCAAGAGGTGGGAACCGCTTCTTTCGGTATCAGCGCGAGCAGATTTTCAAGCGTGGTCAATGTCGAGGTATCGGTAATGCCGTCCACGCGCTCGGGGCGGAAATGCCGCTGGAAGGCGGCGACCACATCCATGGTGTTGGCGTCGTAGAGTCCGTTCATTGGAACGCCGTAGCCGAAGCTCGCCAGCAGCTTCTGCAGGGCAAGAACATCGTCGCCGGATTGCCCCAGCATGGTCTGCACGCCGCGCACGATCGGCGCTGGCTCGACCCACAGACCGACACCGGAATCGGCCAGCAGCCGCCACGGGAATTTCTCGCCGGGGTCCTTCTTGCGGCCGGGTGCGACATCCGAATGCCCGAGAATGCGGTGCTTCGGGATATCACGGCGAATCATGATGCCCTTGCACAGCGCGATCACCGCGGCGGTCTGGCGCAAAGGGAAATCGGTGTAGCCGAGATCGTGACCGGGGTTGACGATCTCGATGCCGATGGAAGCGGAGTTGATGTCGGTTTCGTTGCCCCACGAGGATGCCCCGGCATGCCAGGCGCGATCCGCCTCGCGCACGCACTGCACGATATTGCCGTCCTCGAGCACGACATAATGTGCGGAGACTTCGGTGCCCGTCGTGCACAGCCGGACGATCGCGCTCGCAGCATCGGCCATCCCGGTGTAGTGCAGCACGATCATGTTCGGCGACAGCACGCCCTTGCGGTCGCCGTAGTTCGGCGACGGCGTGACATTCGAGACGACGGACGAATCCGGCACGAAGTTCGGCATTTCAGCAATATCCCCCAGGTGGAAAATCGGGACGCTGACGCTTCGAACCAAATCCAGCAGACTCAAACGATCCTCGCGGCATACAGGTACTCGAAACAGGGCGAGAGAAGGGCGGTAG
>JAGVII010000291.1 GCA_020056155.1 Afipia sp. | reverse complement strand
GGCGTAGGCGTAGGCGTAGGCGTAGGCGCTGCAACCGCTGGCGCAGGAGCCGGCGCAACATCAGCCGTGCCCCGGAACGGCACCTTGCTCATCCAGTCACGCCAGAACGAAAAACGCATCGAACACTCTCCACCCGGACGCTACTTCACTGAATCGAATGCTGATCTTCTCCGGAGCGATTACAGTCTATTAAGGTTGCTGCCGGGTTAATCGCAGCGCTCGCGACCTTGCTTTTGGCTGCAATGCGGCACGCGCGTTACGCTTTATTAACCATGAAAGTCCTTAATCAGAATCGATACTTACTTGGATTTTCCCATGCAGCGCAGCCGCGCGCGCCTCACCTGTCTTCTCCTTGCGCTCGTGGTGTCGGGCTGCATGCGGACGGTTGCGCCGGTGGCGGTTATCGAAAACGGCAGCCTCGATGCGATTGCCTATGGGCCGGTTCAACCCGTACGGGCCATGAGCGTCGCGACGACGCCGGTCCCACCTGTCTACAGCTACGCCGCCCATGATGAACCCTATCGCCTCGACGCAGGGGATCGGCTGCGCATCGTCGTGTACGGTCAGGAAGGCTTGACCAATACTTACGCGGTCGATGCAGGCGGCTCGATCACCATGCCGCTGATCGGCGCGGTCCGCGCACAAGGTCTGACCCCGAACGGCCTGGCCGCCGCAGTTACGTCTCGCTTGAGGAAAGGCTACCTCCGCGAACCCCATGTCGCGGTGGAGGTTGAAACGTACCGGCCATTCTTCATTCTGGGTGAAGTCGCCGCACCGGGCCAATATCCATATGTACCGAACATGACGGTCGAGAGCGCCGTCGCAATCGCCGGCGGCTTTACGCCTCGCGCGTTGCGAAGCAGCATCAAATTAACCCGGATGGGCCAAGCTGGTACCGCTCAGGCTGTCGTACCGCCTGGTACGCTCCTGAAACCCGGGGACACGGTCGTTGTCGCCGAACGCTGGTTCTGACGATGTCCGATACGCCCGATTCCCCGCTGCGCATTCTGCACGCCGTCCGCGCGCCGGTCGGCGGAATATTCCGTCACATTCTGGATCTTGCCGTCGGACAGGCCGAGCGTGGACACTCCGTCGGCATCCTGGCCGACAGCCTCACCGGCGGCGAGCGCGCGGAGGCTGCGCTGAAAGAGATCGCCCCTAAACTCAAGCTCGGCGTCTATCGCCTTGCCATCCGCCGCGAGCCCCACCCCATCGACAGCGTAACGTCGCTGCATTTCCTCCGTCTGGCCCGATCGCTCAAGCTCGATGTCCTGCACGGACATGGCGCAAAAGCGGGCGCATTCGTGCGCATGAAGGGCAAGTCGAAGAAGGCGATTCGCGTCTACACGCCCCACGGCGGGTCCCTGCATTATCTTCCGGGAACGCTCAAAGGTACCGTCTATGGGCAGATGGAACGCGCGCTGATGAACCGGACCGAATTGTTTCTGTTCGAAAGCGCTTTCGCGCGCGATACCTACCAGCGCGTCATCGGCAAGCCTGCAGGCCTGATCCGCTGCGTGTTCAACGGCGTGACCGCGTCCGAATTTGATCCGGTCCCGGTTTCGGAGGATGCTACCGATCTCGTCTATGTCGGTGAATTCCGCGAGATCAAGGGCGCGGATCTGCTGATTCAAGCCGTCGCCCGGCTACGGGCCGACGGTAAACCCATCACGCTGACACTCGCCGGGGACGGCGAAGAGACCGAGTCCCTGAAGGCGCTCGTCAGCCGCCTGAATCTCGGCGATGCCGTGCGGTTCATTGGCCATGTGAGGGCCCGGTTCGGCTTCTCCAAGGGCAAGCTGCTGGTCGTCCCCTCACGCGGCGACTCGATGCCTTACGTTGTAATCGAGGCGGCCGCCGCCGGTATCCCGATGATCGCCGCCAGCGTCGGCGGTATTCCGGAGATCCTCGGCCCGCACACGGGCGGGCTGTTCGTGGCCAATAGTATCGGTGCAATGGCGGACGCGATCGAAGGCGCGCTGGGCGACATGGACGCGACCCGCGAACGCGCCCGGAACCTGCGGGAACGGATATTCGTTCACTTTTCGCAGAAGGCAATGGTCGATGGCGTGATGAACGGATATCGCGACGCGTTCAACGCGCGTTAACCTATCTTCATCGAGATAACCAATTCTTCCGATTTGTTGGCTAGGCAAGAGGCTGGGAACCTTTGGTTTCTCTTGGCCTGTCGCTACATGACGGCACAGCAACGGAAATTTCCGCCGTGGAACCGATCGACGTCCGAACGATGATGAATGCCGCCGCGGGAGCAGCCACGATGAGTGCTGCCGATGGCG
>JAGVII010000039.1 GCA_020056155.1 Afipia sp. | reverse complement strand
GCATTCCTCGATCGGCGTTGCGACGTAAACCTCGAAGAAGCCGCCTTGCGCTTCGACCAACGCCCGCACTTGGCGTCTCGTGGCCGCATAAGGCGCGATCGGTGCGCAGACCGCTACGCCTCCGTGCTTGGTGATCTCCGCTGCAACGAAGCCGATGCGCCGGATGTTGATATCGCGGTGCTCGCGGGAGAAACCCAGTTCCGACGACAGATACTTGCGCACAATGTCGCCGTCGAGCAGGGTGATCGCGCGGCCGCCGATTTCGCGCAGCCGTGCGATCAATGCGTGCGCCAACGTTGACTTTCCGGAACCCGATAGTCCGGTGAAGAACACCGTGAAGCCCTGCCGGGTGCGCGGCGGGTAATTGCGCATCACTTGTGCGATCACTTCCGGGAACGAATACCACTCGGGCAGAGCAATGCCTGCGCGCATGCGACGCCGGGCCTCTGGCCCGTTGAGTGTGGCGATGCGTTCGCTATCACGTGCTTCGGCTTGTTCGATGAACTGCGCGCGGTCCTCCGAATAGACCAACGACGGCACCGCCGCTACCTCGATGCCGATCTCGCTGGCGAGCTTTTCCAGCAGTATTGTTGCCGCCTGTGGCGCATAGAAAGGTTTGCCGGTTTCGTCGCGGACCGCGCCGCCCTGATGTGGCCCGACGATCACATGCGAGCAACCATAATTGCGTGCCACGATGGCCTGCATCAGCGCCTCGCGTGGGCCGGCAAGCCGCATGGCCAGCGGCAGCGCAGCCACCTCGGCATGATCCTCCGGGAAGTGGCGCAGCCCTTCCTCCCAGCAGCGGAGTCGTGTGTAGAGATCCACGTCGTCCGGTTGCGTGGGCCCGACGATGGGCAGCACCAAAAGGTTCGCATCGGCCAGCCGGGCGCCGCGAGTAGTTGTTTCGTACTGAAGCCGATGCAACGGATTGCGCGTCAGGAATGCCGCCACCCGCCGCCAGCCGCGCCGCGCGAAGGAAGCGCGCACCTCTGCGGGCGTTTGCCGCAGCACTGGAAAATCGTAGTGGGTGGGCAGGGCCGTGCCGCGTACTCGGCCACCCAGGCATACGGGGTGCCGGTTGCGTAGCAGGTCGTGGGCGCCGGGGTGGCGCTCGTCCGCCGTGCCCAGCAGGGCCTGTACCTCGGCCGTCAGGTTCGGCTGCCACTTTTCGGTCACATCCAGCACCGCCAGCAGCACGCCCTCGGCATCGCGCAGCGCCACCGACTGGCCGGCTTCGATGTTCGCCGCGAAAGCCTCGCTCACATCCAGTACTACCGGCAAGGGCCACACCGTGCCATCGGCCAGCCGCATTTCGGCCAATACATGCTCGTAATCGCCACGGTTCATGTAGCCACCCAACGGCGAAAAGCCGCCGTTGATCAGCATTTCCACATCACAGAGTTGCCGTACGTTCAGATCCCACGACGGCAGATTGACGGCAGTGTTCTTGAGCGCCGCGATCCCGGTTTCGCTGGCGAGCAGAAGGGGGGAAAGAGGAAAAGGGCTCATGGCTCTGGCACAGAATCAAAAGTCAGCCGTGGCGGCACGGCTCATTGGCGGCAAGCCGACTGGTAAACGGCCAATGTCTGGTCAGCGATTCTGCCCCAGTCGTATTTTTCGACAACGCATTGCCTGGTTTCTTCGCGGGTACGGGTATCGAGAAGCCCGTAGGCAAATGCCTGTAATCGCTGGGTCAGTTGCTCGACATTCCCCAGCGCGAAGTAATGGTCGTTGCCGAGTCCCACTTCCCGATTGGCCGGAATATCGCTGGCTATGACGGGCAGTCCATAACTCAGCGCCTCAAGTATCACGATGGGTAGGCCCTCATGCGACGACGGCAGTACGAACATGCCGGCATGAGCATACAGTTCCCGCAGTGCGAGATCTGTCTGAAAGCCGGTTGTGACGACATTTTCTGTATTGGCCGCCGCAGAGAGTACCCGCCGGGTGTAATCGTCCGGATGATCGGAGGCACCGACCAACGCCAGTTTCCAGCCCGGCAGGCCGGCAAATGAAAATGCCGAGATAAGGTCGAGGTGCCGTTTCTCCGGCACTAAACGACTGACGAGCAGTATGTAGCGCCCAGGCGTCAGGCCAAACTGATCGGGGGCGTTGGTCGTTATGGGCAACTCGGGGAGTGTGACACCATTGGGAATCAGGTCGCACTCGAGCCCGTACTTGCTTCGTACCAGATCTTGGATCGTCTCCGAGATCACGATTCGCCGGTGGGCGAAGCGCATGCCCCACGACTCGCCAGTTCTTAACACCCACTTGGCGAAGCGCCCCCACTTCTGTCGGTTGTAATCCGGCCCATGATGAGTCACTACGACTCGCAGGCCGAACAGGCGGGCCAGCGGCGTCATGAGCGCCGGTCCAATCGCCTGGATGTGCAGAACATCCGGCCTTAATACCGTCCCAGCATAGAGTACGCTCAAGAAGGTATGGACGATCGCCTCAAACTTCTTCGATTGTGGTGCAGGCAACCGGTGAAAGCGGACGCCGTTCCATGTGATGCCCTTGTCCCGAGGCATGTAGGGGTGACGAACGATGGCAGCCACCTTGCAGCCCGCGTCGTGCAGTAGCGGACAGAGATGCTCGGCGTGTGCTTCTATCCCTCCCTGAACCTTGGGGAATCCACGCAAACCGGTCATCGCGACGTTCATATAACGCATTAGTCAGTCTTGAGCATGTCGGCGAGTTCGGCCTCGGTTAGCACTACGATCTCTTTCCGGGGAACGGGATTGGCGGCTACAGTGCCGGGCCTAAGATCACCCTGCCGCGAATCCTGGCCAACGTCATAGTACGGCATATCATCGATGCATACTGGTTTGCGAAGCAGCGACTTGATCTTGTTGCGGACAACCCATCCCGTAGGGTGCCGAAGGTACTTTTTCATGACTGGCGCCGCCGTACCCACCATCCAGCAGTTCTTCGGGCAAGTTCTCACCAGCCCGCGCACTTGCTTTGCCTGGTCACTGTTCCAAAGGGCGTCGAAATCAGGGCACTCGCGGATGTTGCCCATCGATTCTTTCCAGTAGCGATCTTCTAAGCCATTGCATGGAAAAACTTCACCATAAGGATCCACAAAGAGGTTGGCCGAACCCGCTTCGCAGGGCAACATGCGCGGCTTGCCGCGGATGTAATTGATCAGACCCAGATTGAAGAAGGCCCGGTACCAACTCTTCGGACTGTTGTCCTTCAATAGCGCCTCGATCAGCCGATGAAAGTTGCCAATCACTTCTTCCTTGTTGGTGATTTCGTTGTCGTCCTTGTGGAAGTAGTACGAATTGTGGAACGCCGCTGTTGCGAACTCCATGCCCAATTCGCGCGACAGCATGTACAGCCACAGCATGTCGGCCGAATTGTGATTCGACACCGTGCAGCCGTAGCCGATGTCCTTGAGGCCCATTTCCTTCAGGGTCATGAGGACGCGCAAGCCGCGATCGAAACTGCCATCCCGGCCGCGTAACTCGTCGTTCTTCTGGGAAAGTCCTTCGATGCTCACACGGATGCCGATATTCGGATACTTCTCGGCGAGTTTAAAGATTCGTTCCGTGTGCCAGCCCGATGTCGATATTACGATTCGATTCGACTTGCGGAACATGACTTCGACGATGTCTTCAAGGTCGCGGCGAACGAACGGTTCGCCGCCCGTGATATTCACGAACTTGAAGTTCGGAAGTATTTCGAGATCCTTGGCCGTGATCTCGCGTTGCTTGTCGGTGGGGTTCTCCCAGATGTCGCACATCTTGCAGCGCATCTGGCAGCGGTATGTAGTGATGATCGAAACATCAGTGGGGTGGGGTGCTGCGATGTTGGAAGTACGATTTGGCATTGCTCAGGCCTTATGCTGATTCCGCAATACGGATTCGTAGATGCCGAGAAGACCCCGGTTGTGGGCTTCCAGCGAATAGTGGCTTTCGACACGAGCGCGCGCTTTTCGGCCCATGTCCCGACGCAGGTCGGGTGCATCCATTAACCGCGTGATGGCGGACGCCAATTCGTCGGCATTCCCGGCATCGAACAAGAGTCCGGTTTCTCCGTCCACCACCAACTCCGGTATGCCACCAATGCGGCTGCCGATGACAGGTTTTCCGTACGCCATTGCCTCCAAGACGGACATTGGGCAGTTTTCATATCCCTCGGACGGCACGACAATCAGGGATGCGCGTTCAAGGGCAACCTTGACTTCGTCCATCGCCAAATGCCCCGTATATGTTGGAGATGAATATTGTTGTCTGAGTTGAGTCTCGAGTGGGCCTGTTCCCGCCACAACAAGACGCCAGCGATTTCCGCTATTTGCGTGCGCAGCCAGCAACGTCGCGATGCCCTTTTCTGCGCTAAGGCGACCAAGATAGAGAACGTAGCTCTCGTCGTGCGATCCCGTCGTACCATCCGTCTCCGGATCGATGCCGTTGTACAACAATCGTATCCGTTCCGATGGAATGCGATGCGACACCGAGTCCTTCATGAATTGGCTTGGTGCGATATAGGTGTGGACCTTCTCGTAATTTCGCATGCGTCGCTGTAGCATTGCCTCGGCGTAGAGCAGTGCGCTCTTACCAAGCGAATCGTCGGCACAACTGTTGCGCAGCACATTAGTAAAGTCACCGTCGATGCAGGCGGAACAAGGTTGCCCCTGCCGTAGCCGGTTATACACCGGGCAGACTAGCTTGTAGTCATGAAGGGTCAGAACAACCGGAATGCCGCGGGCTTCCGCTATGCCGATGATGGACGGCGTGAGTTGATGATAAATGTTGTGGCAGTGAACCAGGTCGGGTCGCGTCGCATCGATCAGTGCGCCAAGCTTGCGCGTTGCTTCTGGTGAATGGACAAGCGTCAATGCCGAGCGCACTTTCGCTAGTTTGCCACCTCGGCGATAACCCTGTTGTTCGACGAACCAACCCGAATGGGCGCTCTCAAGGTTGCGCCCATCCTTCATGGAAAAGTCGATGACCTCGTGCCGATGGCGCAGCAGAAAGTCTCGCTCCTGGAACATCACGACTTCCGAGCCGCCGTTGCGAAAGAAGAACTTATTGGCGAGGAGAATTCTCACGTTACTGTCTCTGCGTCAAGTCTGTGAAACCGTTCTTCAATAATCGTATCGTGTCGTCTGTCGTCGCAGTATTGAGGATATACCAGCGCCATTGGTTGGAAACATATCGAAGTCGGCCAACGGCAATGCCTGGATTCGAATCTTTACCGTTCCACGCTGTAGTTCGGTCGCGCCAGTAATCAGCACCCAGTCCGATGAGATAATGACCGGCAGAAGCTTCTTCGGTTCCGGGTGCACTCACTTCGCGAGCCTGAACTGTTACGACAACACCGCACAATGGCTCATTCGGTAGCACATGCCGTTCTCCCTTGGGCCAGAAGTGGAAAGCACTTCCCCGCGAGAAAGCCACGGTCAGGTCGCCGTTGCTGGACTGCATCCTCAAAGCCTGGTGGCTGATGTTTTGCTTGAAATCCGCGTCAAATTGGCGTCCGAATATTTCCGTGGACTGAACCAGTCCCCAATGGCCTGGCGATCCGGAACAAAGGTAGACGCGCAGATTGCGCAGTTGCAGATCTGGCCCAGACAGCCCGGAATTCTGAGCCCAGAACGCGTGCCCCCATCCGGTCATGGCCTTATTTAGCCCGGGCCGGTTGCCCTGCTTCATGACGGGGCGAGAAGACCAGTCATAGCCGGACGGTACGCCCAAGGGCAGGCCCTCATGCGGCCCGCTGAAAGCAGGAAGTGATTCCATAACGCTGGCCTTCTCGTCTTCCGCCAACGTCTTAGCAACGGCCATATCAGCGGCAAGCGGACACGCCAACGTAACGACGATCCAGACGATCCTAAGCCCAATCGGTAGGACATCAGGACTCCGCTCGATACGTTGCGCGCAATACGGGTTGTTAAGTGATATTGCCATGCGAAGGGATGATTCTGCTAATAGTTCGGGGCGACGGAATTGAAGCAAGATCCTTCTGTCGCAGGCGATAAAGAAGCGCCCCTCCGGTGTAATAGAAGACTGCCATGGCCAAGAAATTGTCGACCAAGTTTTCGCTGAACAAGTACAAGGCTATGGCTAGAAATGGGATTGTCTCCCAGCGGCGCCCGAGCTTTGCCAGCATGATTGCCAACAACGCGACGAAACCGACGAAAGTTACGATGCCGCATTCGAAAAGCATGCGAAGGTAGTCGTTGTGTGGAGGCAATATTGCTTGGGACAGGCGGATCGAAGCACCAACGCCCATCCCGAACACCGAGTTGAATATCGGAGCGGATGCCAAAATGTCTATCAAGTCATGCCAGTGTTTTATGCGGAACGCCAAGGACAAGTCTGTAGTACCGAGATAATGATAAAGCCGCTCGTAGCTCAACGAGGCAAACTGCACGCGGGGATCGATAAGCAGTTGCACGGTGCCAAACACCGGCTTAAAGCGTGCGAATATCCATACATCGTTAACGGACAGGACGAACATGCTGGCGCCAGCGATAAGCAGGCCGAAAGCATAGCGAATGAGATTTCCTCGCGTTGCTATCAGCAGCATGAGAGAGAGAATGACCGCGAAAAGTACACCGAGGGTTCCGAAGCTTGCTCCGACCGCCACGTAGACGAGGATATTTGTCGGCGCGCGTCGGGCAAGCACGGTATACAGCCCAAGGAGGGCAACAGCGTACAGGCCGGCATTGTTGCGATTGGCGAATATCGAGAATTCGGCACCCCTGGCAAAGACGTTCACGCCCGTCGCCAGCTGAAACGCTAGCACGACAACTGGAAGCAGGACGATAAGACCGAACACGACCCATGTCCCTACCGCGACGGAACCATTGGCAGAACGTCCGGCTTCGATTCTGGCGCCGATCATCAAGAACAAGGGAGCTAGTAACAACTTGATCGCGACCGGCCAATCCAGCGTTTCGAAATTGTACGCAATCGACCCGAGAAGCCCGTAGTAGTACAGCAACAGAGGCAGAACGTATTGCATTCCATCGAGTCCACCGCCCTGCTTGTTGGAGAGCCTTAGTGTTAGGACAAAGAGCATCAGTAGGGCTATCACGTAGGAAAAAGTACGAAACAACCCGGCGCCCGTAACGGCTGACAAGGCTAGCAGGACGACATATACCAAAACAAACCGCAAAAATACCAAGTGCGGATCTGACTTCCCGGCGCTATCGCTTGCAATCAACGCTGCACTCCAGTTGGAGAATGATAACTGTATGACTTCATGGCATCAGCTGGCGTAGCGGTATCTACGGATTTCGCTGTTACATAGTATGGAAGTTGCAAGGGCGCCTATTCCCTTGAATTCTGTCTTCCATTTTTCGTCAAGTTTGATCGCTTCACCCTTGCGGAAACGCAACGGGTTCCCGGACAGAGAATGGGTGACGTTCGCCCAAGACAACTTTTCGATGTTCATATCCGGCAGCGGGCTTCCCAGCCAAGTGTTGATGCCCGACAGAATCGACCCCATGGTTCCGGATGTGTCATTGACGAGGTCTTCATACCGTATGGTGATACCCGGCACCTCCTTCATCACATCGTTTGCGGTCATGTATGCGAACTTCCATATCAGGGACGCCCTGACTACGCCGAATCTGTCCATCTCGCGAGCCGTTCCGGGTTCGTATGTCATTTTTTTCTGCCACGAGTACACGACAGCGCGAGGATTTCTGATGAGATTGACGTAGAAGATATCCACATCCGGCAGCATCATCAGTAAGCGGGCATAGGCGGCCGACTTTGAGGAGTCAATGATGATCTTTCCTTGCGCAGAATTCGATATTGCCTTGTAAAGCCTGTCTAGTGCTTCCCGATAGTCCTCGGGAACGAACCCGTGACCGGATTGCGATGCGTTGCGCAGTTTGAAATAGTTGCGGTATCGGGTTACTTTGCCTGCTACGGTCGACATTCGAGTGATCGTTGCAGTATCCACTTTTCCGAACGCCGACTGGACGACGGCAGACCAGAACTGGCAATTGCTGAAAGGCTCACCGCAGGCACATTTTCTATTTTCCAGAATGCCTCTGTCCCAAATATTCCGGATCTCGCCGCAATCGCAAAAAGACTGGTGCTGGCTAAACAGGAGGCTGAGCAAAGTGCTGCCACAGCGCCCGGAGCCACCAACGTAGACTACTTTGATTCTGTTGTTTTCGGAGTGGGGGGGCATCGAAAGGGTCACGATAGATGTTAAGAGGGAATACGGCTGCGTCCAGCCAGCAAGGGAAATGTCCAAAAGCCTAAATGTTTTCTCACTGCTAATAGCATCCAGATGTTCCAAGTGGCCATGCCAATGGCCGTCGATGTGGCCACGCCATCTGCACCCCAGCGCATGCCAGACAGGATGCTCGCGAAAATCGTGAGCACTGCGGTTGTCAGAAAGATACTGCCCATTGTTTTTTCATGGCCAGTCATAGCGAGCAGCAGACCGACGGACCCGCACCCGACGTTAACGGCTTGGCCGGCCGTAAGGACGAGCAATGGGAATTGCGCCTGCTCAAACTTCGTGCCAAAGAGTCCGAGCCAGAAAGCGGGGAATGATATAAGCAGCACAATGGGAATGAAGGCCAAGACGATCATGATAGTGGTTGATTGTTTGGCCAGCCTTTCCAGATTGGCACTATCACCAAGGGTGTACATTGCGGTGAATTTCGGTGCGGAAATTGCATTGATCGATATCAAAATGAAGCTCGTTACCGTGGCAAGCTTGCTGGCTGCGTAGTAGCTCGCGACCACTTCTGCGTTTGCAAACAAGCCGACAATGATCGTGTCAGACCACGTGAGCAGCATGGAGCCGACGTTTGCAAGAAAGAAGGGCCACGCGAAACGCAAGACCTCTCGTGCTGATATCTGCTGTAGATCATTGCTACTAATTGCAGCGGTCCACCTGAAATAGCCATAACCGAGGGAAATGATTGTCGCGCCCAAGTAGAGAAAAGCCACATCGCGTGCCTCGATATGAGTGGGCACGGAAATCAGGAGAGCTAGCAAGAACAACGGCACAAGGACATTCTGCACCATGGCAGCGGAGGCGACGTCCTTTAGTCCTTTTAGGCTTTCGGCCACAATGACCATGAGTGCGGTTGCTGGTATCACGAAGGCGAACATGCTTAGTGGCGCTGAGAGTCTGGGTTCTTTATATAAGGCTCCCGCAATGAGGTCTGACAAAAGAAAAAGTAGAGTGGAAGTCAATATGCTTGCGACAAACACTATTTGCATAGACTTAAAAAGCCAAGCCCGCGCGTTTCCAGGCATTCCTTTTGCGATGGCTTCAGCAACCTTGCGGACGATAGCCAAATCAAACCCAAGACGGGCAATGCTCGACAGGAGCATTGTGAGTGTTATGCAGAGCGAGTAGAGCCCGAATTCGTAGACTCCCAACTTTCGTGCCAGAATGATTTGAAGGACAAAGACGAGACCCACACCTCCCACTCGATAGCCAAACGCGATCGCACCCTTTCCGACGAGTTCCTTTAGATGGGTATCCATACCTGTAGCAGCGCGGCCGCCGAGTTTCATGACAACGTCAATCATTCTTGATCATTTGTTTGAGTTGGCCGGACTTGGCGATCTGCGTCGCCCACGAACCGAACCCTTCCTTCCAGCGGCATGAATTCAAGCATTTCGTTCATGAACTTGACGTGGTCTTGATAGGCAGCTTGTTCGTTTGAATCGAGGCTGGAGATTCTTACTAGGATACCGTCCGGGATGGTTCCGGCGAGACCGTACTGCAATTGCGCGACAAGCCGTTGCAGGTGTGATTGAACGACCCGATTGCCGACCGTGAACCAGTAGGTGACTGGTTCTTCCCTTTGTTTTGCGACCGCCAGCATGTGTGTCACCACAATATTCACATCCGATATGCGCGCGGTTACATGCTTTAGATTTCGTATCTCAAAGCCCTGCGCGGCATAACAGACTTCCTGACGATGCGCCTTAAGCTTCTGGTTTTGGCGACTGCCGTACGCGACCGACAGCATTATCGTTTTCCCAGTTCCATTGATATAGGTGCGATTGACGGTTTGATCATATGTCTCCGCAAGCTGTTGCTGTGAGCCCGGATTTGGCAACACTGGGATGATGGACTGGTCGATAGTCCATTCGCCGAATTGCTTTGGAATGAGCAACTCCAAGTTGGGCTGAGCGCTTACCGAAATAGCCTTTGGTCGGAGAGCAATGGCGGATACAACAGCAATAAACAGCATCAGGCCGAAAGCCAGGTTCCTGCGATTCGATATTCCCGTGGCGCTAGCACTCAATGCGCTCCCGTCGGCGATTGGTGTGCGCCCTTCCGGGACTTCGTTGGACGCAGATGATCCGGCGGCTATGCCAGCCGTAGTATTGACCGAACTTCCAAGGCGTCGGCGGTCTAGTACGAACTGGGAGAACGAATCGAGAGCGATGATGAGGATCAAAGCGACGATGATGAGCACCATACCGGCTGTGCCGTGCAGGAAGCCCTGCCCTGCTTCGTCGCCGAGGTGGTAGGTGATGAGGATGAGCACGATCACGCGCACGATGTTGGCGGCGAATGCTATGGGCAGAATGCTGGCGAGCATGATGCCGTTGTGCAGCCAGGACTTGCGTGGCATCAGGTACATGTACAGCAGGCCGAGCGCGGAAAGCGAGAACATGGAGTTGAGTCCGGAGCAGGCGTCGGCGACGAGCAACTGGTATTGGCCGATGCTGAGTGTGACACCGTTGCGCGCGACAGGGTAGCCGGCGGCGTGCAGGAGGTTCTCGGCGATGATGGAAACCCATTGCTTGAGCGGACCCGTCATGGCGTCTACCAGCACGCCGGGCAGCGGCACCATGAAGACGAAATAGAGAGTGGGGAACCATAGGGCGCGCAATGCATTGGCGCCGTGCAGGAAGAGCAGGGCGCCGGCAAGCACGGGGATTTGCGAACCGACTTCGAATATCAGAATGTCTTGCGAACGGCCGATGACATAGAGCAACAGACCGAAACCGAACAGGAGTCCGCCGGCGAGTGGGCATGGTGTGGGGGGGGTGGCAACGGCCGGAAGTCGCTTGTCCCAGATCAGCCAGGCGATGACGACTAGGAAGATTGCGCCGTGAAATTGTTCGTCGGTACGCCAGATGGTGCCCGCGAGATCCCAGTAGGTGGGGCCGTACATGGCAGCCCAGCCGGCGAGCAGCAAGTACCAGTGGACACTGCTTGACCGGGTGCTGTGGGCGGCCGTGGTCGAGATGGCCATGGGCCGCCTCAGAATACGTTGAGAACGGCGCCGACCAAAGTAACGTCGAGTTCGCGCAGGTTGTCGGCGAACTCGACGGCGCCGGAAAGGTTGGTGTGGTCTTTGTGGGCCAGCATGAGCGCACCGCCGGTATGGGCGGCGATCATTTGCGCGTCGGCATAGGTGGTCCCGGCCGGCGTGTCGATGATGATGACATCGAACATCCTGGCAAACTTGTCGAGCAGTTTGGTAAGCACGTCCCGGCCGAGCAGTTCCTGCGGATTCGGCGGTTGCGGGCCGGCGGTGAGGAGGGTAAGGGATGCAAGGTCGTTAAGCCGCAGCAGCGGGGCGGTGGTGCTGCGTCCGGAGAGAACGCCGGAAAGGCCGACCAGGTTTCCCACATTGAAAAGCGTGTGTTGGCGGGCCTGGCGCATGTCGGCGTCGATCAGGAGGGTGTTTTGGCCCAACTGGGAGAAGACAACCGCAAGATTGGCAGCCGTGTAGCTGCGGCCTTCGCCTTGGCCGGGGCTCACGACGGCAATGGCTTTGCGACTAGGCTGGTCGGCAAACCAGCGCAGCATCAACTGGCTGCGCAGGGCGCGCAGGGTTTCGACCCGCCGGTCTTGCGGCTGGTAGGCGGCGACGACTTCTTCGGCAACGCGGCTTTCGCCGCGCCGCAGGCAGGGGTAGCCGTATTGGCGGGCGTGGGCGAAGTGGAGGTCCTCTTCCGTCAGTAGGCCCAGTTCCTGGGCTGCCTTGCCGAAACGAACACCAAGACGCTTCTGCAAGGTGGAAATCTGGCCGACTTGCTCAGGGGTGAGCTTGCCGCTATCGACGAGAATGGTGCCAATCAGTCGGTTGGTGGAGGGTGGCAGCGTGCTGGGCATGGCCGCCGAGATGCGATTCTCGCCGAGATCAGGTGTACTCATGGTCAGGACGCTTTCAGTTCGGCCAGAATCGGCAGCCCAAGCGCTTGCTTGACGTCGTCACGCGATCGAATGCGGCGGTCAGTCAGTTCCATGAGCAGGGCGGCACCGATGCCAAGCAAGCCGCCAAGGAAGATGGCCAGGGCGATGTTCAACAGTATCTTGGGCGAGGAGGGCTTGAGCGGTTCAACGGCGGGCGAAAGCACCGAGGCGTTGGTTTGTTGTGTCTGGCTTTCCAGGTTGCTCTGGCTTGCCCGCTGGGAAACTGCATCGTAGGCGCGCTGCGCGTTGGCGACCTCCTGCTGGAGCAAACTCGCTTCGCCGTGCCCTTTCTTGAGCGCCATGATGCGTTTCTTGACGACTTCGATGTTGGCCCGGATTTCGGCTTCCTT
>JAGVII010000140.1 GCA_020056155.1 Afipia sp. | reverse complement strand
TGCAGCGAAGCAATTCAAACAAATGGCCGGGATTTCCCGGCCATTTGTTTGAGGATACGTCCGAAGAGTCGTCCGCTTCGCGGCAACGGGGAATGTGATGCGGGTTTTACACCTGACGATGCTGGTGCTGGCGGCCTCGCTTGTTGCCACCGCCGCACGCGCCGCCGAGATCGAAATTCCTCCGCCCGGCAAGCCGAAGGAACTTTCGGTCTACGCCAACCAGCCGAACTGCCAGCGCTGGACCGACGACTGCGTAAACTGCGCGCGCGGGACGAGCGGCGAGGCGCCGGCCTGCTCGAACACCGGGATTGCCTGTCAGCCCAAGGCGATCCGCTGCACCGCCGCGGACATTCCGCAGGGCGAACCGCAGAAGAAGTAGCAGCCGGTTTTCCAGCGGGAAACCAGGTCACATGCGCAACACCGCCTTTCCAGAATAATTCCACATCGTCCCACGAAATCGTCATCGGATTTCCAGGCGGCAGCACTATTGCTTCCCTGTCCGGCGCGATATCAAATCACGTGGATTCAATTGGGGGATACCAAATGCAGTATGAGAATTTTCTGGCGCCATACCGGCCCCAGCTTCTGAGCCTGTTTCGCATTTTCACCGGCCTGCTGCTGTTTCAGTACGGCGTCGCGAAGATCTTCAAGTTTCCGGTGTTGCCGTACTTCGCCAACATTCCACCGCTCATCGTGGTTGCGGGAACGATCGAACTGATTTTCGGCGCGCTGCTGATGGTCGGATTGTTCACGCGCTTCGCGGCGTTCATTCTGGCGGGTCAGATGGCCTTCGCCTATTTCCTCGGGCACATGTTCAAGGCCGGCAACATGGTTTTTCTGCCGCTGCTCAATGGCGGCACCGCAGCCGCGCTGTTCTGCTTCGCCTGCCTTTATCTCGCGGCGGCCGGTCCCGGCCCGTGGAGCCTCGACGCCTCGCTCCGCAACAAGACGTAAGCCTCATTTCACAAAGAACACGACAGTCAAAGCCGCGCCGATGGCCACCACCACGGCGCGGATTATTTTTTCCGGCACGCGACGCGCGAGGCTGACACCGTAATATCCGCCGATGGCCGAAGCGGCGATCGTCACCAGCGCGTGCGGCCAGTGCACCAGACCGCCGGCGATCAGCAACGCTGCCGACATGATCTGAATCAGAAACGCGACGACAAGCTTGGTCGCGTTGGCCTTGTGAAAATTCCCGCTTTCGAGAATGGCCAGCGCCGCGAGCATCATGATGCCGGTGCCGGCTCCGAAGAATCCGCCATAGATCGCCACCAGCATCATGAACCCGTAGGCGGCGATCCGCGCGCCTGCATGCTGGCCGCGCGACCACGGTTCAACGAACGCGCGGATCCGGCTGCTGAACGCGAACAGCAAGGTGGCGAGCAGCAGCAGCCACGGCACCAGCGGACGGAAACCGCTGTCGCCGAGCCAGATCAGCAGCAGCGCACCGGCACCGCCGCCGATTAGTCCGATGATCGCGAACGGAATCATCTCGCGATGGTAGGTGCGGACCTCGGCGCGGTAGGCCGCGACGCTGGACAGGTTGCTGGGCGTCAAAGCGACTGCGCTGGTGGCATTGGCATCGAGCGTCGGCAATCCGCAGGCAACGAGGGCGGCAAATGTAAGGAACGTGCCGCCACCGGCGACAGCATTGACGGTGCCGGCGGCGAATCCCGCCAGCGCCAGCACAACGATCTGGAATAAAGTCACGTCAGCCCCATCACGTCATTGGGCGAGGGAACCGCCCGGCACGCGGCTTTTAGAGCATTGGATGATGCAGGAGAACGGCCGTATGCCGATGAGGCACTATGCGCAAACAACAGGTAGCGGCCGTTGCTTCTCCCTCTCCCCGGCTGGGAGAGGGTTGGGTGAGGGGCGCTGGATGCTGGACTTGAAGATCGGATTCCCCTCACCCGCCGCGCTTCGCGCGACGACCTCTCCCCGTCGGGGAGAGGTGAAGAAAAGTACTCAGCCCTGCGGGACTTTCAGTTCAAGCGGCACGTCCGGCGCATCCTTGGAATTGTGCAGCACCAGCGAGGTTCGCACGTTGCGCACATGGGGCGCGGCGGTGAGGTGCGAGACGAAGTTCTGAAACGTCGCCATGTCCGGCGCGACGCATTTGAGAATGAAGTCGATCTCGCCCGACAGCATCCAGCATTCGCGCACCAGCGGCTCGTGGCGGACGAATTCCTCGAACGCGCGCAAATCGGCATCTGCCTGGCTCGACAGATGCACCGAGGCGAACACCGTGACGTCGAAGCCGAGCGACGACGGATTGAGCAGCCCGCGATAGCCGGTGATGTAGCCTTCTTCCTCCAGCGTCCGGACCCGGCGCAGGCACGGCGGCGGCGAAATCCCGACCCGCTTGGCCAGTTCCACGTTGGTGATTCGGCCATCGGCCTGAATCTCGCTCAGAATTTTCAGATCGATTTCGTCGAGGCTTTTTGACACGGACATCCAATCCCTAGCCGCCGGATCGTCCGGCCGACTTCGGCACTGTTCTAGCCATCGGCCGCGCTTCGCGCAATTTTATTTCGCCAGCATGCTATGTCATGGCTAGCTGGGGAAAATCTCATGATAGGGGTTGCATATCTTGCATAGCTCGCAGGATGGCCTACATTCGGAACATGCACTTTTAACAGCCCAGCGATGCCTTTGCGGGCACCTTCCGCCTCATCGCTGATCATCCCTGCAACAGAATACCGAAGGTCGCGTTATGGCCGCTCCCATCCATGCCAAGGTTGTCATCATCGGCTCCGGGCCTGCGGGCTACACGGCGGCGATCTACGCCGCCCGCGCCATGCTTGAACCCGTGCTGATCCAGGGCATTCAGCCCGGCGGCCAGCTCACCATCACCACCGACGTCGAGAACTATCCGGGCTTTGCCGACGTCATCCAGGGCCCGTGGCTGATGGAGCAGATGGAAAAGCAGGCGGCGCATGTCGGCACCAAGCTCGTCACCGATCACGTCAACAAGCTCGAACTCGGCCAGCGCCCGTTCCGCATCACCACCGACAGCGGCGACGTATATCTCGCCGACGCCGTGATCCTTTCCACCGGCGCCCAGGCCCGCTGGCTCGGGATACCCTCGGAAGAGAAATTCAAGGGCTTCGGCGTCTCGGCCTGCGCCACCTGCGACGGCTTTTTCTACCGCAACAAGGAAGTGTTCGTGGTCGGCGGCGGCAACACCGCCGTCGAGGAAGCATTGTTCCTGACCAACTTCGCCTCGAAGGTGACGCTGGTCCACCGCCGCGACAGCCTGCGCGCCGAACGCATCCTGCAGGACCGTCTGTTCAAGCATCCCAAGATCAGTGTGATCTGGGACAGCGAGGTCGACGAAATTCGCGGTTCGGACAATCCCTCCAAGGTCACGCATATCCGCCTGAAGAATCTCAAGAGCGGCGCCGTGACCGAACACGCCGCCGACGGCGTCTTCATCGCCATCGGCCATGCGCCGGCGACCGAACTCGTCACCGGCCAGTTGAAACTGAAGTCCTCCGGCTATGTCGAGATCGCACCCCATTCGACCGCGACCTCGGTGCCCGGCGTCTTCGCCGCGGGCGACGTCGCGGATGAAACGTATCGCCAGGCCGTCACGGCTGCGGGCCTCGGCTGTATGGCGGCGCTGGAAGCGGAACGCTTCCTGGCGCACAGCGCAACCGAACGCGCAGCGGCGGAGTGACCATGCCTCGAACACGCGATGGATTAAGCGATATGGATTGGGACAAGCTGAAGGTCTTCCATGCGGCTGCGGAAGCGGGGAGCTTCACGCATGCGGGTGAGCAACTCGGGCTGTCGCAGTCGGCCGTCTCCCGTCAGGTCAGCGCGCTGGAGCAGGAGCTGTCGGTGTCGCTGTTCCACCGTCACGCCCGCGGACTGATCCTCACCGAACAGGGCGATCTCCTGTTCCGCACCGCCCATGACGTCTTCATGCAGTTGCAGGCGGCGCGCGCAAAACTCACCGACAGCCGCGAGCGGCCGAGCGGCGACCTCAAGGTCACCACGACACCGGGCGTCGGCATCAACTGGCTGATTCCGCGGCTTGGCGAATTCACCGCGCTTTATCCCGACATCCGCATTTCGCTGATCGTTACCGACGAGGAACTCGACCTGTCGATGCGCGAAGCCGATGTGGCGATCCGCACCCGCAAGCCGACCCAGCCGGATCTCATTCAGCGCAAGCTGTTCTCGATGGGCTTCCACGCCTACTGCTCGCCGGAATACGTCAAGCGCCACGGCACCCCGCGTACGCTCGACGAACTGGATGCGCACCGGATCATCGTGCTCAGCGACCAGAACGTGCCGCAGCACCTGCAAAACCGGAACTGGCTGGTAGAGGCCAACCGCAACGGCTCCGGCCCGCGCGAAGCCGTGTTCAAGGTCAACAACATCCTGGGTCTGGTGCGCGCCTGCCAGCAGGGCCTGGGCATCGCCGCGCTGCCGGACTATCTGGTCGAGGACAACAACCGGCTGGTGCAACTGTTCAGCGAGGCCGACTCGATTCAATTGGATAC
>JAGVII010000837.1 GCA_020056155.1 Afipia sp. | reverse complement strand
GCTTGCAGCAACTTCTTTCCCCGCTGCTGCGCAGCTTCCTCGCGCGACAAACAAGTTGCCTTCAGCCGTCCTGCGCTGCGCTGCGGGCCTTACGGCTGCGGGTCGGCCGTCCCGGGGCTTCGGATCGCCATCAAGGCCGCGATGGTCGCGGGCTTGAAACAGAAAACGGAGATTATCATGGCCCAGATCGGTACCTTCACCCGCGGCGAAGACGGCGTGTTCGCCGGCACCATCAAGACCCTCTCGCTCAACGTCAAAGCGCGCCTCGTCCCAGCCGACGAATCCACCAACGACAAGGCCCCGGACCTGCGGGTGCTGGTGGGCAACGTCGAGATAGGTGCCGCGTGGCACCGCACCTCGAAGGAGAACACCGAGTACCACTCGGTCAAGCTCGACGATCCGTCCTTCCCGGCGCCGATCTACGCCAACCTCTTCAAGGGCGAGACCGACTACACCCTCGTCTGGTCACGCTGACCGACCGCTACCGCGACGGTTCGCCCGCCGAGCCGTCGCGGCTCTTCCCTCGGGATTATGTGGAGCGCGGCGAGCCCGAAACCCGCGGAAAACCTGCACTCAGACGCCACCACTCCGCATAACGCCACGCTTCGCATAATCGGTGTTATGTGGTGCACCACATAACGCCGAGATCGGAGCAGCCTGGTCGAAGCGCTCCGAGGAGGGCCGCGACTATCTCTCGCTCAAGCTTGACGATCCTTCCTTCAACGCGCCGATCTACGCGAACCTGTTCGACGACGAGGGTGGGGAAGGCTACAGCCTGCTGTGGTCACGCTCGCGTAAGAACGGCGACTAAAGCGTAGAGCTCGCTCCGCCCCGCCCGAGTTCCTCCGGGCGGGGCTTCTGTTTGGTTCACTCTTGGGAGATCGCGATTGGGTGAAGCTAAGCATCCAAGCTTCAACGCTCCGACCACGCCAATATGCTCGACGACGGAAACGCCTACGATTTGTTTCCGCGCCCAGACCGCTTCAGCAAGTCTCCCGGCTCCGATCCCAATGCTTCGGCAATTTGTCCAAGCACAGTAACACTTGCCGATACGTCGCCGCGTTCGATAGCGCCGACGTAACGAGCGCTTAAGCCCGCACGCTCGGCCAGTTCCTCCTGCGTCATTTGTAGCTCGTGGCGTCTCCGACGCAGGTTTACCGCCATGATCTCCTTGAGATCCATAGCGACATGGGAACCCGAACCGGAACGATCGTTCTAGGAACGATCGTTCCTATTCGCCACGAGATATGCTATTCAATCAATACGCGGAGGCGGACGGTCGTTCTTGATCCCGGTGGGGATGCAATGCCAAGTCGGGCTGGTGGAGCCGATCAAAATAGGGCTAAAGTAAGTCTGGCGAACAGTTATGGCTTGCAGTGAGTTGGAATCATTCGCTCTGTGACGAACGCATGAAAAAACCACTTCCAGATCCCGACGTGGCCGACGTAGC
This sequence comes from Afipia sp., assembly GCA_020056155.1. Classification (GTDB taxonomy): domain Bacteria; phylum Pseudomonadota; class Alphaproteobacteria; order Rhizobiales; family Xanthobacteraceae; genus Afipia. The sequence continues at coordinate 2,060 of JAGVII010000837.1, read as the reverse complement.
TCCGACAGACCCCGTTCTCACGGTGTACGATGAGGAGCACGTCATCACGTATCTACGAATGCTCGATGCGGACGCGGAAGGAGCAGACTGGCGCGAGGTGGCTCAACTGGTACTAAAGATCGACCCAGAGCTTGAGCATGATCGCGCAAGGCGTGCGTTCGATACCCATTTGGCTCGTGCGAAATGGATGACGGAGAAAGGATATCGTCATTTGCTGCGCGGCGGCGCATCAAATCCGAATCTTTGAAGCCCTTCCGTAGAGGAATTTACTCCCTGATTTCCGTGTTTGATCCGATGCATCACGCGATGCAGGATCAGGGACTTCCTCAACCAAAGCTGGTCGGGTTTATCGCGTTTCAATTTCGCAGTGCGATGGGGACGCGTAATGCCAAAATTCGATTGGAGATCGCCAGACGCCTATGATCGCGTTCAAGAGGCGGAAATCACCGGACTAGCGTGGGAATGTCTCCGCCGTAATCCCGATTTCGGAGCTGATTGTCGTAGCGCCTTAGAGGCGCTTCCCAAGGCAAGCCCGGAATTCCGCCAGCGTTGGGGCTTGTCTTTTCGTAGCTGACCCCAGCCATTCCTGCCTCGAACAGACCGTCTTCTGGGCGCCGGAAGTTCTGCCGACGGTCGTTCCGGTGCGGCCTGTATCGCACGCGGTCCCCCAAGCGAGCGTCGCCCTGGATCTCGGCAGCTTGACCGACGGTCAGCTGCGGCAAGGCCCTGATGGTTGGCACGCAGTATTGCGTTTGCAGAAGGTAGAACATCGCGTTTGGTTCAAGGAAGCGCCGGTCGTTGCCGGTACCTATGCGGTCGAACTGCCGCTCGACCCTGACTTTGAATTCCGCGCGGATGCAGGCAAGCGGCTGTGGCGCGCCCTCAATGGCAGGCCTCCGGGGCCGCCGCTGCATGCGCTTTCCACGCATCGCCGGCGCCGGCTCGCGCTTGCTCTGCGCGCGCTCGATGCGCGCACGGACGGCAGTACCTACCGGGAAATAGCAGAAGTCCTGTTCGGCGCCGGACGCATTTCCGAACGCGACTGGAAGACTCACGACCTGCGCAATCGGACCATTCGCCTGGTCCAGAGCGGTCTTGCGCTGATGCGTGGCGGCTATCGCGCATTGTTGCGTCCGACATCTCGCAAAAAATAGGACGCGCTTCAGGGGTATCGAAAATGCGCCCCCTTATCTTCGGCATCCCCCTTCGAGGCTCTACTCCGCCAATGTGTCCGTTGACGCGCCGCCAAACTCGCTGGCGCTCCAGACGACCGCGGAGTTTTTCAGATGGGCGATCCTACCGCCGGCTTGCCGCCACGATACTTGCGCACCGCCGAGGCGGCCCGATTCCTCAGCCTTTCCGGCCGTACCCTGGAAAAACACAGGACTTACGGCACCGGACCGGCTTACCGAAAAATCGGCGGTCGCGTCGTCTATGCGCTCGACGACCTCAAGGCTTGGGCCGACCGTGGCACCAAGACGTCAACCAGCGATCCCGGTGCCGGCACCGTGCTGCCTGCAAAGCGGCACGCACCCGTTCCTTATGCGGGGAAGGAGCGGCGCTGACAGATGTCCGAGAGCAATTTCTCAGCACGGGGGCGCCGTCGCTCTGAGCGCGATCAACTCGATCTATTTCGTGCATTGCCCGGCGACTTGGCCGCACGCGATGCGCAAGATTTGATGGCCTATCCGTTCTTCTCGCTGGCAAAGTCCAGGCGGATCATTCCGATCGATTTTCGCGTCGGGACCATCCTGATCCGCGTCGAGGCCGTGCCAGAGCACGGCATGGCGACGATCTGGGACGCGGACGTTCTGATATGGGCGGCTTCGCAGATCGTTGAGGCTCGCGACGCTGGCCTGAAGACATCGCGTCTGATGGCCGCGACGCCATACGAGATCCTGACCTTTGTCGGGCGCGGCACCAGCGTGCGTGACTATGACCGTCTCAAAGCTGCACTCGATCGGCTTCAGTCAACGACCGTCGTGACCTCAATCCGCCAGCCGACGGAGCGGCGGCGGCATCGCTTCTCCTGGATCAACGAATGGAAGGAAACGGCAGAT
>JAGVII010000163.1 GCA_020056155.1 Afipia sp. | reverse complement strand
TTCCTGGTTTCGTTTCATCAGAACGAACAGTCCTTTAGCGCTGGCGGACTTCCGCAATGGCCGGCGAAATCCCTGATTATGATCGGTCTCACGCTGCTGCTCGTTCAGGCGATTTCGGAAATCATCAAGCGTGCCGCGGTGATGAAGGGCTTGCTGCCCGATCCGAACGCGCACGCGCTGAGCGCACACGAGATTGCGGAACTTGAAGCCTTGAAGCTCGCTCAAGCCATCACCCCCGAAAAACCATGACCGGCGTCGCCGTCACAGCGCACAACAAGAGAGATTTCTAATGGCGGCTATGTTCATCCACTACATGGCGCCAATCATGTTCGCGTCGTTGGTGATGTTCCTCCTTCTGGGGTATCCGGTCGCATTTTCTCTGGCTGCCAACGGGTTGCTGTTCGCGTTCATCGGCATCGAACTCGGATTGTTCCGCCCCGACTTTCTGCAGGCGCTGCCGGAGCGGGTCTACGGCGTCATGAACAACGAGACGCTGCTGGCGATTCCCTTCTTCACGTTTATGGGATTGATCCTCGAACGATCCGGTATGGCCGAGGATCTGCTTGAAACCATCGGACAATTGTTCGGCAGCATCCGCGGCGGCATCGCTTATGCCGTCATCTTCGTCGGCGCGTTGCTGGCCGCGACCACCGGCGTCGTCGCCGCGTCGGTGATCTCGATGGGCCTGATCTCGCTGCCGATCATGTTGCGCTACGGCTACGACCGGCGCGTCGCCACCGGCGTTATCGCCGCCTCCGGCACACTGGCTCAGATCATTCCGCCGTCGCTGGTGCTCATCGTGATGGCCGACCAGCTCGGACGCTCCGTCGGAGACATGTACGAAGGCGCTTTCATACCGGGAATCGTGCTGTCCATTCTCTATGCGTCGTACGTTTTTCTGGTAGCGACATTCTTCCCGCAGGCAACTCCCGGCCTTCCGCTGGAAGCGCAAACCCTGCGCGAACCGGAGACTGCCAAGCATCCGATCATTCCACCGCTTGCGGCGATTTCCGCGGCCGCGACCGCCTATTTACTGGTCGTGAAGCTTGGACTGTTCGACTGGACTTCCCCCGCATTCAACATGATCACGGAAAATCCGCTGGTGCAGCACGGCTTTTGGTTTGTCGTGATCACCGGCCTTTTTGCGAAACCCTTCATTGGCATCATCCGCACGATGACGTTGTCGCTTTTCGTTGTGCTTGTAGGCGCGACGGCGATTGGGCTCGAAATCATGAGATTCACCGACGTGAAAGCCGGCGCCGACTACGTCGTTCTCACCATGTCTCTTGTCGTGGCGATGTCGTTCGTACTCGCGGTCATCAATCGTATCTCCGGCATGAAGCTGCTGTCGAAGCTCGCCGAACAGGTCGTGTTCGTGATGGTGCCGCCGCTCGGCTTGATCTTCCTGGTGCTTGGCACCATCTTCATCGGTGTTGCAACGCCGACCGAAGGCGGCGCGATGGGTGCGGCCGGTGCAATGATCCTCGCGATCATGAAACGCCGATTGACATTCGATCTCACACGGCAAGCCGCTGAATCGACCGCCAAGCTCTCAGCATTCGTGATCTTCATCCTAGTCGGCGCCCGCGTGTTCTCCCTTACTTTCTACGGCGTCGACGGCCATCGCTGGGTCGAGGAGCTGCTTGTCTCACTGCCCGGCGGCCAGACCGGCTTCCTGATCTTCGTTAACGCCTTCGTATTCATTCTCGCGTTCTTCCTCGACTTCTTCGAACTCGCCTTCATCGTCATCCCGCTGCTCGGCCCCGCAGCCGAAAAGCTCGGTATCGACCTGATCTGGTTCGGCATTATTCTCGGCGTGAACATGCAGACCTCGTTCATGCACCCGCCATTCGGATTTGCGCTGTTCTACCTGCGTTCCGTGGCGCCCAAGGAAGCCTATACTGATCGCCTCAGCGGCAAGCGGATGGAGCCTGTGACCACCGGGCAGATTTACTGGGGCTCGGTGCCGTTTGTGATTATCCAGGTCATCATGGTCGGCCTCGTGATCGCCTTCCCCGCCATGGTCATGCACTATAAAGGCGCGCTATCCACCGTCGATCCGAACAAGGTCGATATCCAGATACAGCAGCAGGAGATGCCGCCGCTCGATTTCGGTCCGCCGGCCGGCAGCAAGTAAGTTTTGCAGGACCTGCGTGCTTGCAACAGAAATCCCGGCCTTCTTGCGGAGGCCGGGATTTTGTCTTGATGCGCGCTGATCGACAGAATCAGGTTCGCGTGCGCGACCGGATCTGGAAGCTGTCGAAGCTGTATTCAGCGACCTGCCACCATGTATACTGGTCGCTACGGAATGCTGCCATCGCTTCGTAGAGCTTCTTGAAGTTTGGATTCTTCGCCGAGGTTTCCTTGTAGACCTCGTTGGCGGCTTTCAGCGATGCCTCCATGATCGACGACGGGAACGGACGCAGTTGCGTGCCGCCGGCGACCAGCCGCTTGAGTGCAGGCGGATTGTACGCATCATACCGCGCCTGCATGGTTTCGTTGGCAAGCGACGATGCCGTTTTAAGGATCGACTTGTAGCCAGCCGGCAGCGATTCCCATTTCGCAAGGTTGACGAGATTGTGCAGCGAGGGGCCGCCTTCCCACCAGCCTGGATAATAGTAGTACTTGGCGACCTTTTGGAAACCTAGCTTTTCGTCGTCGTAAGGGCCGACCCATTCAGCGGCGTCAATGGTCCCCTTTTCCAGAGACGGATAGATATCGCCTCCAGCGACTTGCTGGGGAACGACGCCGAGCTTGGTGAGCACCTGCCCGGCAAACCCGCCGATGCGCATTTTCAGGCCGGTGAGATCCTTCGGATCCTTCAGCTCCTTGCGATACCAGCCCCCCATCTGACAGCCGGTATTGCCGGCCAGAAGCGCGACGACGTTATGAGGTTTCAGAAACTCGTTGAAGAGTTCGGCGCCACCGCCGACCTGTAGCCAAGCGGTCTGCATGCGGCTGTTCAATCCGAACGGCACAGCCGTCCCGATGGCGAAGGTCGGATCCTTACCGATGTAATAGTACGTTGCGGTGTGAGCCATCTCCACGGTGCCATTGGAGGCTGCGTCGAGGGCCTGCAGGCCCGGCACGATTTCACCTGCGGCAAAAACCTGAATCTGGAACTTGTTGTCGGTGGCTTCCGCGACAGCTTTTGAAAAAACCTCGGCCGCGCCGTAAATGGTGTCGAGAGACTTCGGGAAGCTGGACGTCATACGCCATTTGATTTCAGGCGACGACTGGGCGATGGCAGGTGAAGCGA
>JAGVII010000826.1 GCA_020056155.1 Afipia sp. | reverse complement strand
TGGTGATGAGATAGATGTGCGCCGCCATCCCCGCCTGCGTGTTGGCGTCGCCCGCCGTGGTCATGGTATGGACGCCTTGCAGGAAGGTCAGGTCCTCCTTCGGCATCGGCGCCGGGTCCCAGCGCAACTGCGCGATCGACATGTCGTATTCGGTGCACGGCGCGGTGCGCCAGTGTTTCGCATCCACTTTCACGAAGCGGCCCGAATGCTTCACCGAGGGACGGATGCGATAGAGCCACGAGCGTTCATTGGTGCCGCGCGGCGCGGTGAACGGCGAGCCCGAAAGCTGTTCGGCATACAGCCCGTAGGCGCAGCGCTGCGGCGAGTTGCGCCCGATCGGCAACGCGCCGGGCAGAGCCTCGGTCTCGAAGCTGTTGCCGAAGCCGGACATATAGCCCGGCGTGACACCATGCGAGCCTTGGGTCATGATCTTTGGTGCACTGTTGATGTTCATCTCACTCTCCATTTAGTGCGAGATTGAAACTATCCGAAACGTCATTGCGAGCGAAGCGAAGCAATCCACTCTTGTTTATGCCGCTCTCTGGATTGCTTCGTCGCTCTCGCTCCTCGCAATGACGAACCTGCTTCTCAAGATGCGTTCGCCCTGCCTCATCCTTGCAAAGCAGCCCACATTTCGCGGTCGCGCTTGTCGGTCCAGATCACCGGATCGTCGATGCCCGACGCTTCGTCGAACGCGCGCGAGACATTGAACGGCAGACAATGTTCGTAGATCGCAAAGCTGGAGAACTTCGGGTCCATCACCTCGCGGGTGGCGGCCATGGTTTCCTTAAGTGAACGACCCTTCGCCACCGACAGTTCCGCAGCCCCGTATAATGTCGTGACGAAATCGCGGGTCATGGCGATGGCCTCGTTCACGGTCGCCGCGCCCTTCAGCGCGTCGCCGCGGCCGGGCGCGACGGCCTTCGGGTTGAACTCGCGGATTTCGTTCAGCGTCAGCGGCCATTCGCGCAGCAGCGCGTCGCCGCAATAGCAGGCCGAGTGATATTCGATCAGGTCGCCGGAGCACATCACCTGCGCGTCCGGCACCCACGCCACGACGTCGCCGGATGTATGCCCCGCGCCGAGGTGCATCAGTTGCACTTCGCGCTTGCCGAGATAGAGTGTCATCCCGGTGTCGAATGTCAGCGTCGGCCAGGTCAGGCCGGGAATGCTTTCGGCGTCACGGAACAGGCGCGGAAACCGGCCATATTCGGAATCCCAGTCCTGCTGCCCACGCTCCACGATCGGGCGACGGGTTTCGGATGAAGCGACGATGCCCTGCGCCTTGTAGGCCGACGCGCCGAGCACGCGCACGGCGTGATAGTGCGACAGCACCACATACTTGATCGGCTTGTCGGTCACGGTCCTGACGCGCTCGATCACGCTGTTGGCCATCGCCGGCGTCGCCTGCGCGTCGAACACGATGCAGCCGTCGTCGCCGACGATCACCGCCGTATTGGGATCGCCCTCCGCGGTGAAGGCATAGATATCCGGCCCGATTTCGGAAAAGGTGATTTTCTTTTCCGTCATGTCCCCGGTCGAGGCGAATCCCTTGGCGTTCATTTTCCATCCTTTATTGAATTCATCGTGCTCGCCGCGACGAGCTGGCGTTTTGCCAGCGCAATCGCTTCGCTCAATACCTGCGCATCTCCGATATGATTGGCCAGGATCAGAACCAGTGCCGTATCCAGCGATGCACTGTCTTCGTCGCTAAGACCGCGATGTGCCTCGACCACCAGCCGGTAGGCGGTATCGGGATCGCTGAAGTTCGATGCCGTCGACAGTGTCATGAGGAACTTCCCGGCTGTGCACTGGCACGGGCGATGGCGGCCTGCACGGCGGATGCCGTCGGCTTCCTGAAACGCGCCGCGACATAACCATCGGGACGCAACAGGTAGGCCGCGCCTTCGGTCACGTCATATCGTTTCGCAAACAGTCCCGACACATCGCGAAGCGGCGCGGAGTCTCCAATCGCGATGGAATGACAGCCCGGCTGTTCGCCGTCGCCTGCACCCGATCGTAGCAACACGAAATTTCCGGCGCCCTGCCTGAACGCCTCGGTGAGATAGACCGGCTCGCCGTCTGCCGCCGCCAGCGGCGCGTCGATCATGTGCGCGCCGGGGCGCGGTCCGGCATTCCATGAATCGCGGTCAGGTGTCGACAAGGGCGAGTCATAGATCGACGGCGTCGACAATCGCCCGCCATTGACCATGCGTTTTGCAAATTCGGTTTCCTTCGCGAGCCTCAGCACCGCCTGCCGCATCCGGCGTTCCTGTTTCGAGTGCGGCGCGATGAAATCGGTCGAGCGGGTCGAGGCGCGGATGTTCTCGTCGGCGGCGGCGCCGCGCTCAATGTCGTAACTGTCGAGCAGCGACACCGGCGCCGTCCCGCGCAGGATCATCGACAGCTTCCACGCGACATTCTCCGCGTCCTCAAGACCTGAATTCGCGCCGCGCGCACCGAACGGCGAGACCTGATGCGCGGAATCACCTGCAAAGATCACGCGCTCATGCACGAAACGCTGCATGCGGCGGCACTGGAACTTGTAGACCGAAATCCATTCGAAATCGAAACTTGCGTGGCCCAGCATGCGCTCGATCCGGGGCCGCACATTCTCCGGCAGCCGCTCGACGGCGGGATC
>JAGVII010000892.1 GCA_020056155.1 Afipia sp. | reverse complement strand
TCGAACCTACCGCAGCCTTTGACGAACTGTCATAAGGGTGGTTCATCTAGTGGAGTGGATTTGACATTCGCTATCCTCTTTGCCGGGCGTTCGCGATGCGAATGTCAAATCCAAAACTCCACTAGTTATCTATATTTGCTAGTGGTCCTTTGATTCTGACATTCGCAAAGGTGCCTGCTGAGACGGGAAGCGAATGTTAGAATCAGACCACTAGCGCCATCACAACAAGAATCTCGAACGGGAGTGAAATGATGAACGGTGCGGAAAGCCTGGTGCGAACATTGGTCGCGGGCGATGTGAATGTCTGCTTCACCAACCCAGGCACATCGGAGATGCACTTTGTCGCCGCCCTGGACCGGGTCGATGGCATGCGATGCGTGCTCGGGCTGTTTGAAGGCGTCGTGACCGGCGCGGCCGATGGGTATTATCGGATGGCGGGAAAGCCGGCATCGACGCTGCTGCACCTCGGTCCCGGCCTCGCCAACGGCCTCGCCAATCTGCACAATGCCAAGAAGGCGCATTCCGGCATCGTCAACATCGTCGGACAGCATGCGAGCTATCACATCGAATACAATGCGCCGCTGACGTCGGATATCGAAGGTCTCGCCCGGCCGATGTCGGCCTGGGTCCGCACCTCGCCGGATTCGAAATCCATTGCCCGCGACGGTGCCGCCGCGATTGCCGCTGCGCGAAGCCATCCCGGCCAGATCGCCACGCTCATTCTTCCCGCGGACACCGCATGGAACGAAGCCGACGGCATCGCGCAGGTGCCGGAGGAATCGCAGCGCGCCAGCTACTCGTCAAAGGCGGTCGATGAAGCCGCACGCGTTCTGCGCGGCGGCGAGCAGACGCTGCTGCTGCTGACCGGCAAGGCGCTCACCGAGGAGGGACTTGCGCTGGCGGCGCGCATCAGTGGCAAGACCGGCTGCAAGGTGATGGGCCAGACCTACAATCCGCGCATGGCGCGCGGGCGCGGGCGGTTTTCCATCGATCGCATTCCCTATGTGATCGAACAGGCGCTGCCGATCCTGAAGAATTTCCGGCATATCATTCTGGTCGAGACCAACGATCCGGTGGCGTTCTTCGCCTACCCGAACAAGCCGAGCCTGCTCAAGCCGGAAGGCTGCGAGGTTCACCGGATGTGCGAAGCCGGCGAAAATTCGGTCGCGGCATTGCATGCGCTGGCCGATGCGCTCGGCGCCAAGGCAGCCGACGCCAAGCCGCAGCAGCTTGTCGAGCTGGCCAAACCCACCGGCGCGCTGACCCACGCCTCGATCGCGCAGGCCATCGCCATGGCCATCCCGGAGAACGCCATCGTGGTCGATGAATCGATCACCACCGGCCGCGGGTTCTTCCCGCCGACGGCGGCGGCGGCGCCGCACGACTGGCTGCAGAACATGGGCGGATCGATCGGCTTCTCGACGCCGGTTGCGACCGGCGCCGCCGTCGCCTGTCCGGATCGCAAGGTGATCTGCATGGTCGGCGACGGCAGCGCGATGTACACGCTGCAATCGCTGTGGACGCAGGCGCGCGAGGGCCTCGGTGTCACCACCATCGTGTTCGCGAACCGCACTTACCAAATCCTGAAGGGCGAATTCGCCGGCGTCGATGCCGGTGAGCCGGGCCGCAAGGCGCTCGACATGCTCAACCTCGACAATCCGGCGCTCAATTGGGTGTCGCTGGCGAACGGCATGGGCGTGACGGCGATATCGGTCACCACTGCGGAGGATTTCTCCAGGGCGCTGACCGATTCGATGCGCGAAAAGGGTCCGCGGCTGATCGAAGTGGTGATGTGAACGTCGTCGCATGAGGGAACCGCACAGGGTGCACCGGCGTTGATAAACAGCAGTGCACCCTTGCCGGATTCCCCCATGCACGTTTTTCACGGCTCGTCCTTCAGTCCCGACACCATTGAGGCCATGACCCAGGCCTTCAACGAGGCGGTCGAGACCTTGCCGTTTCCGGTCGGGTCGGCGCGGGTTCAGGCGCTGGCAAAAAACATCGTCGAACTGGCGGCGCAAGGCGAGCGCGATCCCGAGCGCATGAAGCTGCTGGCGCTGCTCGCCCTGCAGTCGGCCGAGATCTAATTCCCCGATCCGCGCTGCGAATGTTGCTTGAACATCGGCGTATCCAGTTCGTCGCGTCGCTTTGTGTGGCGGTATCATGGAAAGGTTTAGTTAAGTCTTCAGCAGCTTCTTGCCGTTAGGTTAGCCGTGGCCGGTCAAGACGCTCGCCCCGCGCGGCGATCACGTGCAAGAAATGCAACGAGGTTGAGCCTATGAAAAAGGCGATTGATTTCATTCGCGACGAGAAGGCTGCGACGTCGATCGAGTATGCGCTGATCGCGACGGGTATCGCTGTCGCAATTGTTGCGGCGGTGAATGGTCTCGGCACCACGCTGAACAGCAAATACACCACCGTCAAGACCGCACTGGATTGACGCCGACCGCCAGCCGCGTGCACCTCGTCAGGGCACGGCGCCGGCGCTTTGCTCGTATTTCAGCAGCTACAGATTCGCCATCAGGCGGCGCGCGGGTGATGTGCGCGGCGCGTCGACGCGCGCGGGAAAGCGCGTCCGAAGTATCAAAACAAAATCCACGAGCACGATCCCGAATGAAATCTCAATACGTTGGCGGCGGTAACGTATCGTTGACAGTTCTATAAAAGAACTATAACGGTCCCCCAATAAAATGGGGAGGTTGTTCAATGCATTTCAATCGTCGTCAGTTATTGCGCGCCGGTGCGGCTTCCGTCCTTCTGCCGGCTTCCGCCTATGCAACACCCAAGTGGCCCGATCGGAATATCCGTATTGTGGTCGGGTTCGCCCCCGGAGGGCAGACCGATATTTTCGCCCGCACTTACGGTGAACTCCTCGGAAAGGCGACCGGCGTTTCGGTCATAGTCGAGAACAAGACCGGCGCGCTGGGCTCGCTGGCCGCGACGGAGGTGAAGCGCGCGCCTGCGGACGGCTACACGCTGCTGTTCAATACGTCGGGCGCCATGACGGTGAACCGGGTCCTGATCAAGGATCTGGCCTATGACACCGACCGCGACTTCGAACTGGTGGCGGCCATGCCGACCGGCGGACTTCCGCTTTTCATCAGCACGAAGCTCGGCGTCAAAACGCTTGGTGAATTTGTCCAGTATGCGAAGTCGGCACCCCGCGTCACGCTGGGGACGTTCGGAAATGGATCGCCCGCGCACCTGACGATCATCGAACTCAACAAGCAGTTCGGCCTTCAGATCGAAGCGGTTCACTATCGCGGCGAGGCGCCGATGTTTACGGACATCGTGGGCCAGGTGATCGACGGCGGCGTCGGCAGCTA
>JAGVII010000659.1 GCA_020056155.1 Afipia sp. | reverse complement strand
GCGCGCGACAGGCGGCGCGTCTCGACGCTTTCGCGGGTCATCAGCCACGCCAGATCGCCGGCGGTGCGGAAGGTCCACTTGCCGGCAACCCGGATCAGATTGACGCCGCGCATGGCGTAGTCGGCCTGCAACTGCGCCAGCGCGGCCTTTACATCCACGCCTTCAGGCATGCGCTTGGCGAGCGACGCTTCATCGAGCGGCTCGGTCGAAGCGAACAGCAAGGCTTCGAGCAGGCGGAGTTCCTCGGGACGCGCGACAGCCTCGCTTGCAGATTCCTGCGAAGACTCCAGCCCGGAATCCTGCTCCACCGGAGCAATGTGCTGTGCCGCCGCAGTCGTTCTCGCCGGACTTGCCATGGCCCTGTCTCCTTCTTCCACTTACTCGACGTCTGGCCGCTAGTCGGCCTGCACTTCCGGCGCTGCCTGAGCGTCGGGAGGCAAATGCGCCACGTGCTTACGAAAATACAAAGGTGCGAATGCTTCTTTCTGGTGCAGGTCCAGCGTGCCTTCGCGCACAAGCTCAAGCGCCGCTGCGAAGCTCGACGCGAACACCGTCGCCTTCTGCGTGGGATCGACCACGTAGCGCATCAGGTAATCGTCGAGGCTCGCCCAATCCTCGGATTCAGCAGACCCCACCAGCCGCTCCAGCGATGCGCGCGCTTCCGACAGCGACCAGACGGTCCGCTTGGCGAGGTGCACCGTCGCGAGTACGCGCTGCTGGCGCTGCGTCGCATACGCCGTCAGCAGGTCGTACAGCGTGGCGGTCCAGCGGGCATGCTTGACCTGCGCAATCTGCTCCGGCTGACCGCGCGGGAAAATATCGCGGCGCAGCTGCGGCCGCGTCATCAGGCGGTTCGACGCCTCGCGGATCTGCTCCAGCCTGCGCAGCCTGTTGGCCAGCGCCGTCGCGAGATCCTCGGCGCTCGGTCCTTCAGCCTCGGGCGGTTCGGGCAGCAGCAAGCGCGATTTGAGATACGCCAGCCACGCCGCCATCACGAGATAGTCGGCGGCCAGTTCCAGCCGCAGCTTGCGCGCGGCTTCGATAAAAACGAGATACTGGTCGGCCAGCGCCAGAATGGAAATCTTGGCGAGATCCACCTTCTGCTGACGCGCCAGCGCGAGCAGCAGATCGAGCGGGCCTTCGTAGCCTTCGACGTCGACGACCAGCGCCGGTTCGTCGTCGGCGTTGTCCGCCGGCAGGCCTGTTTCGAAGGAAAGGATTTCCGCGCTCATGACGTCAGGTTCCCTGCCCGGTCGATCAGACGATCGAGTTCGGCACGCGCCGCCCCACGGTCGAACGGCTGCGGAATGCGGCGCGAGGCCAGCGCACGGTCCGCGCGGGCCAAAGCCTCACCCGCGAGCATCGGCGCCTCACTGGCGACCTGCCGCATCTCGTCGAGCTTGCCATTGCAATGCAGGACGACGTCACAACCCGCCGCCAGGCTGGCGCGCGTACGTTCCGCAATCGATCCCTGCAAGGCGTTCATGGACACGTCATCACTCATCAATAAGCCTTGGAATCCGATGGTCCCGCGAATCACCTGTGCAATGATTGTCGCAGATGTCGTCGCGGGTTGGGCGGGGTCGAGGGCGCTAAACACAACATGTGCCGTCATAGCCATCGGCAGGTCGGCAAGCGGCGCAAAGGCCGCGAAGTCGGTTTGGGCGAGTTCCACAGCCGGGGTATCCACCGTCGGCAACTGAAAATGGCTGTCTGCTGTGGCCCTTCCATGGCCGGGGATGTGCTTCAGGACCGGCAGGACCCCGCCCTGCGCCAGTCCATTGGCTACCGCGCGGGCAATCGCGGCCACCTTGGCCGGGGTCGTGCCATAGGCCCGGTTGCCGATCACCGAATCCGCCCCGGGAACCGGAACATCGGCCAGCGGCAGGCAGTCGACCGTGATCCCGAGATCGGCCAGATCGGCGGCAATCAGCAGGGAGGACAGCCGCGCGGCCTCGAGTCCAGTCTTCTGGTCGATATCGTAGAGAGCGCTGAAGACCGCTCCCGGCGGATAGATGGCCCAATGCGGCGGCTGGAGCCGTTGCACGCGGCCGCCTTCCTGATCGATCAGAACCGGTGCTTCGGGATTGCTTACGGCAGAGCGCATTTCCTGAACCAGCCGAATGACTTGGTCGGGGGTATCAATGTTGCGCTTGAAAAGGATGAAGCCCCACGGCCGCCGGTCGCGCAAAAAAGCGCGCTCATCGCCGGTCAGAGCGGTTCCGGAAACACCCGTGATGAATGCGCGCGCGGCCATAGTCCGGCGATTAGCCCGCGCATGGCGGCAGGGTCAAGGAAGCCCTTCAGTTTGACGGGGAATTGCGAGCGTCATCCACAAACGAGACTACGATTTCAAACGGACGCTTTAACCGGTTCTGACATCGTCACCCGGTTCTTTACGCTGGGGCGCTCCTGCATCCTTGCGTACCATGTCTGAAGAGCCTCGCACTCCGCAGGTACCGGCAGTTTCACGAGACCCGCAAAGATCAAGCCGCCGATGAGCGTGATGTCGGCCATCGAGAAGACCTCACCGGTGACGAACGGTTGTCTTTTCAGAATGCCATCGAAGTAGTGCATGCCTCTCAAGGCCTTGTCGCGCTGACGAAACCCCCACTCGGCGTTCTGATAGATCTCGACGTGAGGTCCAAGTCCCGGCGTGGCGTGGTGGAAATAAACACTGACGGCATCGAGCAGCTCCAGCTCGGCGCGCTTGCTCATCATGTGGATCAAGCCCTTTTCGCGAGCTGTCCTGCCGGTGAGTGTGGGAGCGCCATCAAGCGCGTCGAGGTATTCGGTAATGGCCGTGCACTCGGCAATGAAGGTGCCGTCTTCGAGTTCGAGCACCGGCAGCGTGCCTGAGTAGTTTTTGGCGAGAAATTTGGGCTTCTTGTGCTCGCCTTTCCACAGATCGACCGATACGAATTGGACCTGCGATTGCAGGTTCTTCTCGGCCAGGGCGATACGGACGCGAGCCGGATAAGGCCCCGTGTGCCAATCGTAAATTCTCATCATCGCTTCTTATCTTATCTACCTGTCACTTGGTAGATTACGGATTAATTGATGCAATTTGCGCAGTCAACGTCTATCTGTCACTTGGTAGGCAACAACGGATAGGCCGAGGCAGCGAAATGAGTTCAAGCTCCAAGGAAGCCATTCTGGCCGCAGCCAGACGGACCGCACAGGCGCATGGCTACAGCGGCTTGAATTTCCGCGATCTCGCAAACGAAGTGGGCATCAAGGCCGCGAGTATCTACCATTATTTCCCGAGCAAGGCCGATCTCGCCGCAGCGGTAGCGAGACGCTACTGGGAGGACTCAGCGGTTGCTCTCGAGTCTATGTTGACCGAAACCTCGGATCCGGCCCTATGCCTGCACCAATATCCCGGTACGTTTCGCAAGGCGCTCGAGAACAATAATCGCATGTGCCTCTGCAGCTTCATGGCTTCCGAACATGACGACCTGCCGGAAGCGGTGAAGAAAGAGGTTCAGACCTTTGCCGATGTCAACGTAGCGTGGCTGAGCAAGATGCTGTCCGCTGCCGCCGTGGTCGGCGTCGACGAAAGCGAACAGCGGGCTCGCGCCGTCTTCGCCGCCATCGCCGGCGCTCAGTTGATAGCGCGGAGCCGCTCGGATATCGCGCTCTACGACGCGTTGATCGATAGCTATCGCGTAGCAGGTCTCCTGCCGGCGTAAGACTGGAGGATTGAGCTTTTCCGTTAGCGCCGCTGGACGATGCACTGCCCGCCGGCCGACTTGAGGTTGACGCAGAACTGCGTGGCCTCGTCGTTGGTTCCGAACGGCCCGACCATGGCGCGGTAGAACGTGCCCTTGCCTGCGATCTCGGCCTTGTGGATCGAGGCCGATCGCGGGCCGAGAATCCCCGCATATTTACCCTGTAGAGATTTGAAGGAGGCTTTCGCGTCCGCCTCCGATCTCTGCGACGAGACCTGCACGTAGGCACCGCCGCCCGTGACCGCCGCAGGGTTGATCGCGGCGACCCTGGATCGTGGTTCCGGTGGGGCAGCCGGTTGCGCCTGCGGCGTGATCGAAACCGGCGCATTGGCCTGCGGCGTGTTCGTTGAAGCAGTGCTGGCCGGTGCCGCGCGTTGCGGTGCCGGAGCCTGTGCCCGTGCCGCAGCAGCGGCCGGGGCCGCCACCGCTGAATCCGGCTGATCCGGGCGGATGCTCAGGGTGCGGATCTTTCGCGGCTCCTCGCCGCTCAACGTGCCGTTGCCAACACCCGCGCCAGTCAGCCGGGCGTTCGGCGACGCGCTGGAAACCGTCGGTGGGTTTGCATTCTGGGTCAGCGGCGGAAACACCACGCGCGGACCGGTCCTGGCGGTAACATCGACAGGCTGCTCCTCGCGGGACACCATGCGCTCGGTCGACTTGTCGCCGACGCGGTCGTAAATCTGTTTGCCCGAACCATCGGCCGCACCGGGCGGAATGACCTTGTTCGGTCCGACGTCGGCCTTGATTACGGGAGGTTCGCCGCTGCGCGGCGAGCCAACGAAGGTCCGGTAAGCGAATGCGGCACCGGTGCCGACAACTGCAAGCGCCAGAACGACCACAACCGTCATCGTTCCGCCGCGGCGCGGCTTCGGCTCCTGTTCGTAATTCTCTTCGAAAGGCGGACGGTCATAGGCGCCGGCGCCATAATGCTCGTCCTGCGCGAATTCATCGCGGCCCGGATCATGATCCGGCCGGCCATAGAGAACGTCATCGTAACGATCGCCGCCGGCAACCTGGTGGCCATGCGCCTGCAACGGCGGGACCGGATCGTAGCCGGAATGATCGAACTGCGGAGCCGCGTGGCTGCCATAGGCAGGATCGGTCTGCGTGCGTGCATAGCGCGGATCGTAGTGGTCCTGCTGAGGAGCGTACTGATCCTCGTCGCGATATGCCGGCTCCTGCCGATAGGCTGGTTCCTGCCGATGGGCCGGCTCCTGCGGCGCGTGCCGGGACGCAGCCAGATTTTGCACCCACGACGGACGGATCGCGGGGACTTCCTCCTCGGCGGCGGGCTCCTCGTAGGCGTCGTCGTATTGATCGTACTGAGGATGCTGTGCGGGCTGCTGTGCCTGCCGTTGCTGGTCGACGGCAAAGCTCGAAAGCGGATCGGTCTGCCCGATCAGGCGCGCCAGTTCGGCCAACGGATCACTCGCGCCTTGCTGTGGGGCAACACGGGATTGATCCCGGGCGTAGTCGTCATCCGCCGGAAACGGTCTGTCGCTGTATCGGTCCGCCATTGCGATGTTGCATCCCCTTCGGGAAAGCGCCCCGTCCGTCATTCAGACGGAGTGGTCGCGATCACACTGCCGCCACCCGTTCCCCGCGGCGGTCAAATCCCCCAACTATCGCATCTCGTCTGGAGCATGGACGCCGAGTACGGCGAGGCCTGAAGCCAGAACCGAGACGACGCCCTGAACCAAGGCCAGTCGCGCGATTGTTATCTCTGCATCATTCTGGATAATGAAGCGTAAATAGGGCAAATCGCGACCCTTGGTCCAGAGCGCATGGAATTCGCTCGCCAGATCATAGAGGTAAAATGCGATTCGGTGTGGCTCATGTGCGAGCGCCGCCGCCTCGACAATACGCGGGTAAAGGGCGATCTGCCGGATCAGGCTCAATTCGACCGGATCGCTGAGGCGCTCGATCTTCCCATCACGCAGGAACGCGATACGCTCAGCCGCCTCTTCCGGCAATGATGGAACCGTCTCGCGCGCATTCTTGAAAATCGAATGACCGCGCGCATGCCCGTACTGCACGTAGAACACCGCATTGTCCTTCGACTGCTCGATCACCTTGGCAAGGTCGAAATCGAGCACCGCATCGTTCTTGCGGAACAGCATCATGAAGCGCACGGCATCGGAACCGACTTCGTCCACAACCTCACGCAGCGTGACGAAATCGCCGGAGCGCTTCGACATCTTCACCGGCTCGCCGTTGCGCAGCAGCTTGACGAGCTGCACGATCTTCACGTCGAGCGCGGCCTTGCCCCCGGTCACGGCCTTGATCGCCGCCTGCACGCGCTTGATGTAGCCGCCGTGATCCGCACCCCACACGTCCACCATGTTGAGGAAGCCGCGGTCGACCTTGGTCTTGTGATAGGCGATGTCGGAGGCAAAGTAGGTGTACGAGCCGTCCGATTTCTTCAGCGGACGATCGACGTCGTCGCCGAACGCGGTGGCGCGGAACAGCGTCTGCTCGCGGTCTTCGTAATCTTCCACCGGCGCGCCTTTCGGCGGCGGCAGACGGCCCTCATAAACATCACCCTTCGCGCGCAGTCCGGCGATGGTTGCGCCGACGCGGTCGTTGCCGTTTTCATTAAGCGAGCGCTCGGAGAAGAACACATCGTGCCGGATGTTGAGCGCAGCGAGATCGCCCTTGATCATATCCATCATCATGGCGATGGCTTTGGCGCGCACCAGCGGCAACCACTCCGCCTCGGATTGCTTCAGCAGCTTGTCGCCGTGTTCGGCGGCGAGCGCCTTACCGACCGGCACAAGATAGTCGCCCGGATAGAGCCCTTCCGGAATCTCGCCGATGGTTTCGCCGAGCGCCTCTCGGTAACGCAGGAACGCCGAGCGCGCGAGCACATCGACCTGCGCGCCGGCGTCGTTGATGTAGTATTCCCTGGTGACGTCGTAGCCCGCGAACGACAACAGGCTCGCCAGCGCGTCGCCGAACACCGCGCCACGGCAATGGCCGACATGCATCGGCCCCGTCGGATTCGCGGAAACGTATTCGACATTGACCTTCTCGGCAGCGCCGATGGCGCTGCGGCCATAGCCCTTGCCCTGCTCCAGCACCGTCCGCAACGCGCCGAACCACGCGGAGGTCTTCAGGGTCAGATTGATGAAACCGGGACCGGCGACATCGACGCTTTCAACGATCGGATCGGCGCGGAGTTTCTCCGCGATCTTGTCGGCCAGCTCGCGCGGCTTCGCCTTGGCGTCCTTGGCCAGAACCATCGCCGCGTTGGTCGCCATGTCGCCATGGGTGGCGTCGCGCGGCGGTTCGACTACGACGCGCGTCAGGTCGATGCCCGCCGGGAGCACACCCTCGCTGCCGAGCGCCGCGCATACGGCATGCACGCGCGAAAGCACGTCGGCGAACAAATGCTGGGATTGGGCGGGCGAAGTCATGGAGAAGTCCTGTTTGGATTGCTCGGCTGTTCAGTTTGAGAGGGGCGCCTTGCCGCATCCGCGATCTGCTCCCTCTCCCCGCCGGGGAGAGGGTTGGGGTGAGGGGCTCTCAATCTATCGATAGATTCTACGCCCTCACCCGGATCGCTTGCGCGATCCGACCTCTCCCCACGGGAGAGGTTAAGCTGAAAGATAGGCCGGCCGGCTTAGTCTAAAACCGGACTCGCCCTAACGTAAATCCGGGGTCGAGTCAAAAAGCCGCCGGTGCTCGATGATGGCGTATCTGTCGGTCATTCCGGCAATGAAATCGCCGATCCGGCGCGCCCGGCCAGCCTCGTCCTCTTCGCCGTGATGCGGCAGCCATTCGGCAGGAAGGTCGCCCGGCTCGGCCCGATAGCGCGCGAAAAGATCGCTCACGACGTTTGCCGCGTCCCGCATCACGCTCATGACACGCTCGTGGCGATACATCCGGATTTTCAGGAAGCTTTTGATGGCCGCCTCCGCCCGTTCGGCATCCGCCGAAAACGCGGCGATTACGCCGTCATGATTGCGGACATCCGCGGCGCTCTGCGGCTGGACGGCCATGAGCCGCTTGCGCGTTTCCGAAAACACATCCTCGATCAGATAGGAGATCAGTTCGCGCACCAGTTC
>JAGVII010000010.1 GCA_020056155.1 Afipia sp. | reverse complement strand
GGCGCGGAACAGGACGAATACGAGAAAATAATGACTACAGCGAACGGCTGACGGACAGCGGGGTGACGTGGCGCGGACCCGGCATCGCGCGTTGTCCGCCGGCGGTATAGCCGTTCGGAAGACTTTTTCGCTGCATTTCGCCGTTGACGCCGCGAATGATTCCCTCCGAGACGGCGTGCGCCGTCGCGAGAACCGTGAGATTGACCTGCAACATCGCACGGAACGTGTCGTGATGACGGTGCAGCGCGGTGAGCAGTTCAGGCGTGGATTGCTTGAGGTAGTCCCGGCTGCGCGTCAGCTTCGAAATCGCATCGACATATTGCCGGGACATCTCGCCTTTCTCGGTTTCGAGCGCCATCGCTTCGCGGACGTTGCCGGTGCGGACCAGTTCGGTCTCGCGTTCCACGATTCCGAGCAGCGAGCCCATGATCTGCATCAGTCCCTCGGCGAGCTTGCGGGCCTCGACCGGCGTCGATGCCGGAGCGGGAGATGCGTTTTGCTGTTGAGGGGTCATGAGGTGTCCCTTCCGGCGCTTAAACCGCGCGGTTGGCCTGTTGAAGGATGAGGGTGCGGTAGACGTCGCTGGAGATTCCGACGCCGCCGGCCTGCGCGAACGATTTCGAGTACTGCTCGGTCATCATCGAGCGCCAGATGCCGGTGCCCGGCGTGTTGCCGTAGGGGCCGTCGCCCTTGATGCCGCTCATCATCTGCGAAAACATCGAGTTGAGAAACATCGCCTCGAAGTCCTGCGCCTGACCCTTGGCCTTCGCCTGAGCCTGCGGCGAGACTTTGGTCAGCGCGTTCTGCAGCAGAAGATCGGGACGCCCACCTGTGAAGGTCGCCGGAGCGCGTGTCGTGTCAGGTGTAATGCTCATCACATCACCTCGATGTCGGCCTGGATCGCGCCGGACGCCTTGATGGCCTGCAGGATGCCGATCAGGTCGCGCGGACCGATGCCGAGCCCATTCAGGCCATCGACGAGCTGCTGCAGCGAAACGCCATCCTTGACGACGGCGAGCTTTTTGCCGTCCTCCTGAACGCCGACGCGGGTGTTCGGCGTGACCACGGTGCGGCCGCGTGAGAACGGCGCGGGCTGGCTGACCTGCGGGCTTTCCGAAATGGAGACGGTGAGATTGCCCTGTGCGACGGCGACGGTGGCGACGCGCACGTCGCGTCCCATCACGATGATGCCGGAGCGTTCGTCGATGATGATCTTGGCGCCGAGATCCGGCTCGACCTGCAGTTGCTCGATCTCGGTCAGCAGCGCGACGACATTGCCTTTGAACTCGGAGGGAATGCTGAGCTGCACGGTGGAGGGATCGACCGGCTCGGCGGTCTTGGTGCCGAGGTAATCGTTGACGGCGGCGGCGATGCGCTTGGCGGTGGTGAAGTCGCCGTTGCGCAGGGCAAGGCGGACGTTGGGCAGGCGGTTCAGCGCGAACTCGATTTCGCGCTCGATGATCGCGCCGTTGGCGATGCGGCCGACGGTCGGGACGCCCTTGGTGACGCTTGCGGCGGCGCCTTCGGCGGAGAACCCGCCGATTGCCAGCGAGCCCTGCGCGACGGCGTAGACGTTGCCGTCCGCGCCGAGCAGCGGGGTGACCAGCAGCGTGCCGCCCTGGAGACTCTTGGAATCGCCAAGCGCCGACACGGTGACGTCCATGCGGGTGCCCTGGGTGCCGAAAGCGGGAAGATTGCCCGTGACCATGACGGCAGCGACGTTGCCGGTGCGGATCGTGCTGCCGCGGATGTTGACGCCCATGCGCTCAAGCATCGCCTGCAGGGACTGCTTGGTGAAAGGGATGTTGTTGAGGGTGTCGCCGGTTCCGTTGAGGCCGACCACGAGGCCGTAGCCGATCAACTGATTCTGGCGCACGCCTTCGATGTTCGCGAGATCCTTGATCCGCGACGTCGCATGGGCCGGCGCCACCGAGGCGCCAATAGCGGCGGTCAGCAGGGCGAGGGCCATGCAGGCTGCCTGAGAAATCCGAAACATCCTCTGCTCCCCGCTGAGGTCTTTGCGGCTCGTTCCGTGCTCCCCACGGAACTGGCCCACCATTAACTATGCGAGGGCCATGCCAGAGCGGGAAAAGATGTAAGTTACTGCATTTATTACAAAATATTTCGCGTCCGAGAGACGGGGCGGTTGTGCCCAGGCGCCGAACTTGCCGCATCCGGCATAAATTGCCGGGTTGTTTACCTCTCATTAACCATAAACGGGCCACTTTGAGCCGTGGACCAATCCGGGCGTCACGCCGCCGGTCCCAACCTGTTGCGAGATGGCACGATGCGAATTTACGGACCGAATGGAGCCAATCTGGCGTCGCCTGCGGCAAACGCGCGGCGCTCAGGCTCGACGGCCTTTTCCCTCGGCGACATCGGCACGGCGGCGGAAACCCGCTCTGCCGCACCGCCCCGCGCCACCAGCGGCATCGATGCACTGCTGGCGATGCAGGGTGTCGAAGATTCCACTGAACGCCGCCGGCGCTCGGTCGCCCGCGGCCGGACCGCGCTGGACGTGCTCGACGATCTGAAGATCGGGCTGCTGGCAGGGTCCTTCGATTCGACCACGGTCGCCCGCCTGCGTACCGCGGCGGCGGACCTCAAGGCCACTTCGGGCGATCCCGGGCTGGACCAGGTGCTGTCCGAAATCGAGCTGCGGGTGGAAGTCGAATTGGCCAAGGCGGGTCAGTCCGCCGGCGGGTAACTGCGCTTTTTGCCCGGAAAGGCCGGGCAGGGTTCCCTGTGGAGGGCTTATATTACCGGGGATTCCCGGGTTTTGGGGCCCACCGGCGATATTGTCTGTCACAAGCCGCCGCTATATAAGCTGCGGCGCGAACGGGCATTTTCCGTCCGCCTTGCACGTCGACATGGACCGCACTTGGAAAAGTTGAAGAACTACAGGCCCTCTGAAAAAGAGCCTTTCATGAACGAGCGGCAGCGGGAATATTTCCGCCGGAAGCTGCTCGACTGGAAGGAAGAGATTCTCCGGGAATCGAAGACCACGCTTCAGCAGCTTCAGGAAGAGAACGTCAATCATCCTGATCTTGCCGACCGCGCGTCATCAGAGACCGATCGCGCCATTGAACTTCGCGCGCGCGACCGTCAACGCAAGCTCATTTCCAAGATCGATGCCGCCCTGCAGCGCATCGAAGAAAATACCTACGGGTATTGCGAAGAAACCGGCGAGCCGATCTCGCTGAAGCGGCTGGAAGCGCGCCCCATCGCGACGCTCTCGGTCGAGGCGCAGGAGCGCCACGAAAAGCGCGAAAAGGTCTATCGCGACGAGTAGCGGGCGTCGCCGCTACCTTCGCGACAATTGCATCAAGCCCGATGGTCCGAAACCATCGGGCTTTTTCATGCCGCTCCGGAACATGCGCGCTGGTTGCGAATTAGCGACAACAAAACAGACGGAGGAAATCGTGAGGACACTTTTGATCGCAGCGGTATCGCTCGCCATAACTTCGTTCATGGCAACAACCGCCGATGCGCGGGGTTACCGGTATTGCCTGAAGAGTTCGCCGGGTCCGGGTGACTGCAAGTACAGCAGCTATCGGCAATGCAAAGCGGCGGCGTCAGGGCTTAACGCGACCTGTGTCCGCAATTACGGCCCGCGACGCTAAGCGTCCGTTGAATGATCTGAGGTGGGCCGAGTTCTTACTGCGCGCTCATACGGCGCGCGCTCAGCCGGGCTGCTTGTTGATGTTCGCCTTGCCCGCGCTCGCCT
>JAGVII010000657.1 GCA_020056155.1 Afipia sp. | reverse complement strand
TATGCGGACATCGACCGCACCCGCGCGCGCCAGCTCAACGTGCCGATCACCAGCATCTTCGAAACCCTGCAGGTTTACCTCGGCTCGTACTACGTCAACGACTTCAACAAATTCGGCCGGGTCTATTCGGTGCGCGTGCAAGCCGACGGCAAATTCCGCGCGCGGTCGGAAGACGTCGGCCAGTTGAAAGTGCGCTCGACGGCCGGCGAGATGATCCCGCTGTCGGTGCTGCTGCGGCTGCAATCAACCGCCGGCCCCGAAAGCGCGATGCGCTACAACGGCTTCCTTGCCGCCGACATCAACGGCGATACCGCGCCGGGCTATTCCACCGGCCAGTCGCAAGCCGCTGTCGCGCGCATCGCCAATGAAACGCTGCCCAAGGGCATCGGCTTTGAGTGGACGGATCTGACCTATCAGGAGATCATCGCGGGCAACACCTCGCTCTACATCTTCCCGATCGTGATGCTGCTGGTGTTCCTGGTGCTCGCTGCGCAGTATGAAAGCCTGATGCTGCCGCTGGCAATCATCATGATCGTGCCGATGTCGCTGCTGGCCGCGATGTTCGGCGTGTGGATCACCGGCAACGACAACAACATCTTCACCCAGATCGGCCTGTTCGTTCTGGTCGGGTTGTCGGCCAAGAACGCGATTCTGATCGTGGAGTTCGCACGCGAACTTGAGTTTGCCGGACGCACGCCGATCGCGGCGGCGATCGAAGCCAGCCGCTTGCGGCTGCGGCCGATCCTGATGACGTCGATCGCCTTCATCATGGGCGTGGTGCCTCTGGTGACATCGGTCGGCGCGGGCGCGGAGATGCGTCACGCCATGGGCATCGCGGTGTTCTCCGGCATGATCGGCGTCACCGCGTTCGGCATCTTCTTCACGCCGGTGTTTTACGTGCTGCTGCGAGGCCTCACCGGCAACAAGCCGCTGGCCCAGCACGGCGCAAGCTCGATCGAGCCCATCCCCGCGCACGCCGCGCCTCATGCGCTGAAGGATGCTGCCGAATAGCCCGCTCGCGCGGGCCACGAGATGGCGCACAGCTGCATTGCCCGTGACAGCGATGCGCCCGCGACACGAAGCAATCCGGTCCTTGCCCCTCCAAAGGCTGGATTGCTTCGGTCGCAACTTTCTCCCGTTCGTCATTGCGAGCGAAACGAAGCAATCCAGCTAAGCTATCCTTCAGCAAGGGCTGGATTGCTTCGTCGCTACGCTCCTCGCAATGACGCTGAAAAAACTTCCGTGAAAAGAAAA
Source organism: Afipia sp. (assembly GCA_020056155.1). Classification (GTDB taxonomy): domain Bacteria; phylum Pseudomonadota; class Alphaproteobacteria; order Rhizobiales; family Xanthobacteraceae; genus Afipia. The sequence goes on along the minus strand of JAGVII010000657.1, from coordinate 3,893 downwards.
ATGGCCGGGGAAACCCGGCCATTTTTGCATTTCGTTACGACGAGGATCGTTAACCCAGCTTCTTCGCCAGCGCGCGGAACGACTCGAGCTGATCGGCCTTGAGCGCCCGGTTCTCGTCGCGGCCGACGAAGACCTTGAACATCACGCCGCCATCGATGTTGAGAAACGCCACGAAGGCCGACGACTTGCCCATGAACGGACGCTCGACGAAGGCGATCCCGCCGCAACGCTCGTGACGCAGATGCCCGTGCATGCCCTTCGGCTTCATGATGTTGTAGTAGCCGCGTCCGATTTCACCGCCGCCGACAGGCTCGGTGACCTCGAAGATGCCGTCTTCAGTGTGGATGATCAGCGTCACCTCGCCCCATGTGGCGATGTCCTGCATCGCGGCCACGAACGCGGAGCCCGGCGCGAAGCTGCGCATCTCCTCCGGCAATGCCTCGATCACGGCACGAGCCGTGACGTTCTTGTCCCGCGCGACGTCTTCGATGACGCCGCCGGGGCTCTCCGCCATGTGCTTTTTCAGATCGGCGAGATCAGTGCTCAGCATGGATGAGACTTTCAGGCAGCGGCGCTGGTCTTGCGCTCGGTCTGGATGATGTCGAAGCCTTCGAATTTTGGGTGACCGAGATAGAGACTCGGGCCGGTCTGGTTATCGGCACGCGCATGCGCCTTCCGGAACTGCTCAGACTTGGTCCATGCCTCGAACGAGGCCTTGTCGGCCCACAACGTGTGCGTCGAATACAGCGTATGATCCTCAGCCACGGGACCACGCAGCAGGTGAAACTCGATAAAGCCCGCCAACTCGCTGAGGTACGACTCGCGCGTCGCCCACACCGTCTCGAACGCCTGTTCGGATCCGGTCTTCACCTGGAATCGGTTCATCGCAATAAACATATGTCTTCTCCTGTTTGCCTTACCTTAAAGGCGTCTGGCGGTTTATCAAAGGGGCCTCACCCGCATCCTTGAGCGATTCAACGCAATATGCCGCGCGGAAACTCTCTGCGCGGCATAAGCCTGTTTGCTATCGGAAGCAGCTACCTGAACGTTTCGCGCTCAGCTTCCTCCGAAATGGTACCTGAGACCGGCCTTGTAGACGATGCCTGCGCCGGCGCTGGCCCACAGCACGTCGTTCTGCGGAGACGTGAAGTCGGCGGCGCGCGGAATGGCGTAAGGCCGGTAGTACTGGTTGAGAATGTTCTCGACCGAGAAGTTCAGCGCGAAGTCCTTCGTCGGCCTTACCTGCAGATACAGGTTGACCAGGTCGTAGGACGTGCCCGGCAGATAGGTAACCGGAATATCGGTGTTGCTTTTCACCGACGTCCACATCGCCGACAGTATCACCTGATTGTCGAGGAAGCGCAGGCCCGCTGTCGTCGTCACCTTCTGCGGCTGGATGCTGTAGAGGCCGATATTGGTCTGGGTGTTCTTGCCTTCCTGCAGCGTCAGCGACACACCCACGAAATAGTCGTTGGCGTCGTACATCGTTTCGGCTTCGAAGCCCTGGATGCGAGCATGCGCAATGTTCTGATACTGAAGATACGTCGTCGGGAACATGCCAGGAATCGGCGGGAAGGAATTGAACGGAGGTCCGGTGAACTGAACGCTGTCGATGTAGTCATCGACGTCGTTCCGGAAGAGGTTCAGCTTGCCGCGGAAGCTGTCGCCGGCCCTGAAAAGATCGTTCTTCTTGATGTTGACGCCGATTTCCTTGGTCTTGCCGACCTCGGGGCGCAAATTGGGATTCGGCAGGAAGCAGAAGAAGCCGCGCGTACCGTCCGGGCAGATTGAAAAGTCACCCTGCCCGGCGCCGGTTGCCACATGGGCGCTGTCCACCAGCGTTTCGGTGATCGAGGGCGCGCGATAGCCTTCCGCGTAGCTCACGTAAGGCGTCACGACGCTTGCGGGCAGCAGTCCGATCGTGATCTTCGGCGAGAAGCGGTCGCCGCTGGCCGAGCCCGCCGACGAATTGAGTTGGTAATTGTCATAGCGAATCGCGCTGACCATCTCGAACAGCGAGGTATAGTTGGCCTTCCACTGGACGAAAGCGCCGGTCACCGTGCGCTCGCCGCCCGGCGTGGTCTTGTTGGAATTGCCGCTCTTGTCTGCGGTCGAAACGTCGTCACGGAAGCCGTCGCCACCGTAGGTAACAGCGTGGCGCCAGTCGCCGGCAGCAAAGCGCGACGTGTTGTGAACGTCGAATCCGAACGTGTCGATCAGATAGCTGCGCCGATCGCCGACGCAGCCGGTGATGCTGTTGCCAGGCTGACCGCCCGTGCAATTGCCGGTCGCCAATGTCGAGTTGTGCATGGTCTTGACCTGCTGGCTGTCGGTCCGATTCCAGTAGATCTTGGCGTCCCAGTCAAAAATCTGGTCGTCGGGCCGCGCGTATTTCCAGCCGAGCGTTGTGGTGTAGTTCTTGAGGTTGGTCGCGTAGACCGACGTGCCGTTGCCCGCCGCTCCCGGCTGCGCGAATGGCTGCCCCACCGGACGGCGAGGCTGGCCAACGTTATAGATGTCTTCCTGGAAGATGCCGCCGAGCTTGATCTCGTGTCCGTCCGCCGGGCGCACAGTCAGTTTTGCGATACCGCTCGAGAGCCGCTGCGCGGTGTTCTCGACCGTGATGCCGAGGCCGTCCTTGTAGTTGTTCTGCGTTGAGTAGGTACCGCCCGCGAATACATCGACGTTCGGATTGACGTGCACACCGCCAAAGATCGATCCGAGCGCGCGGCCGCTGTTGGTGCCGAACACAGTGTTGGTATCGACACCCCAGCGTTCGCCGGGGCGCACCACGTCCTGAATGTCCTTGGTGCGGAATGATGCCACGCCGCCGATCGCGCCGGAGCCGTAGATGTTGGCGGTCGGGCCGCGCACGATGTCGATGCCGCCGATCAGCTCAGGATTGAGGAAGAACGAGCCATTCGAGTTGTGGCCGGTACGCTGATAGTTCTGACGCGCGCCATCGACCACCACCGCGACACGGCCGAAGTCCTGCAAACCGCGAATGTTGATCGACGTGGACGGATCGTCACCGCGATCCTGCAGCCAGACGCCGGGTATATTGTAGACGAGATCGCCGACGCGCGACGCCTGACGCCCCTGTATCTGCTCCAGCGTCACCACGCTGACCGGCGCCAGCGCATCGATTGCGCGCTCTTCGGTCTTCGAGGCAGCCACCGTGATTTCATCCAGCGGCTGATAGACAGGCTGTCCGATCTGGGCGTTCGCGTTCATCAGCTGTGCCTGCGGCACAGGCACTTCCGCCATCGGCGCACCAGAGCGCTTGCGCTTGATCGGCTTCGGCTTGGCAGGTTGAGCAGCCAGGCTGGACGTTTCAGCGGATTGCGCATGTACTGGCCCAGCGGCAACCACCGCTCCCAGCACAACGACAGACACAGATAGCAACAGCGCGCACGCGCGCGCGTTCAGCCCAGACATGACAGCCCCAAATCTTCTTGATGTTTTTTGTGATGCGGCTGGCGGGCATCGCCCGAAGGCGGCTGGCTGGCTCTGAGAATCCGCTGGCCCTTTGCCAACGTGTTGCCACTTTTCGTAAAATGCCCCCTGGGGTCAACCAGCGAAGGGGCAGTTTAAACCTATTGTAAACTGGAGTGTTGGAATTCGCCCGCTGACAAACTTAAGAACAACAAAGACTTTCCGAAACAGGACTCGCAAAGCGGATGAACGCTGGCTCTCCCCAAGACCCCGACGGCATTTCGGGCAAAGACGCCGGCGATCAATCTGGAACGACTCTAATTGAGCGTTCGATCCCTTTGACGGATAACCGTATCCAGAGCCGTGACCTGTTCGTTTCCTCGCGCGAGATCACCATCTCCCATGGCGAGGAAACCTATCGCTTGCGGTTGACCTCGCAAAACAAGCTGATCCTGACC
>JAGVII010000520.1 GCA_020056155.1 Afipia sp. | reverse complement strand
GAGAAGGTCCCAAGGGTTCGGCTGTTCGCCGATTAAAGTGGTACGTGAGCTGGGTTCAGAACGTCGTGAGACAGTTCGGTCCCTATCTGCCGTGGGTGTTGGAATATTGAGAGGATTTGTCCCTAGTACGAGAGGACCGGGATGAACGTACCTCTGGTGGAGCTGTTGTCGCGCCAGCGGCAGTGCAGCATAGCTATGTACGGACGGGATAACCGCTGAAGGCATCTAAGCGGGAAACCCACCTCAAAACGAGTATTCCCTTGAGAACCGTGGAAGACGACCACGTTGATAGGCCGGGTGTGGAAGTGCGGCAACGCATGTAGCTTACCGGTACTAATCGTTCGATTGGCTTGATTGCTCTCATTTTCAATGTCCACACGCACTCGCGTGTGATGTGAAAGATCAAATAGCTTGCTTCGTGTTTCTGTCCTTCGCCGGCCTGGTGGTTTTAGCGAAGAGCCTCAACCCGATCCCATTCCGAACTCGGCCGTTAAACTCTTCAGCGCCAATGGTACTATGGCTTAAGCCCTGGGAGAGTAGGTCGCTGCCAGGCCTGCAAAGGACAGAAAATTTCCTCTTTATCGATGCAAGAAACACACAGAACGCCGTCTCCCAAGTGCTTAGGCACAGCGGGAGGCGGCGTTTTTGCGTTTAGGGCTACTGTTCAACAGCGCGCTCGCGCAGCGATCTCCGCAAACGCGGCCTGGGACATGCATGTGCGGCGGTGCCGATCGATCGCCGGTCGGATCATGCGCTTCATTGCGCACCGCCGATCCGCAAAAGGGCATTTCCACTTTCCGGGAACACGCGGCGCCGCTTTCATTTGGTCAAGATCCGGAACAATGATCCGGCATTCTTGAACCGAAGCCTGATTCCTCCCGACTGATTTTCATTCCGATCCAGCTCCCCAGGAGATCTCCATGCACGCTCCCATCCGCCTGCCGATTGCCGTCCTGACCGCGGCCGCCGCCGCCCTGTTCGGTCTGGCGTCGTTCAGCGGTCCTGCGTTCGCCCAGGCCAAGCAGCAGCCCGCGCCCGCGAAACAGGCGCCTGCGAAGGAAGCCGCGCCGGCTCCCGCTCCACCTGAGGCCCGGCAGATGGCGCTCACCGACAAGCAGATCGAGTCGGTGCTTGCCGCGCAAAAGGATTTCGACGCGCTGGACAGCCAGCAGCCGGCCGACAAGCCGGGGGCCAAAGGGGCGCCGAACATGGCCGGCAAGCTCGACGACGTGGCGAAAAAGCACGGCTTTTCCAACTATGCCGACTTCGCCATCGTGCAGAACAATATCGAGCTGGTGATGAGCGGGTTCGATCCGAAGACCAAAACCTATATCGGCCCGGAAGCGGTCATCAAGCAGGAGATCGCCGAGATCCAGGCCGACAAGAAGATACCCGCCGCCGAAAAGAAGGAAGCGCTGGCCGACCTCAATCAGGCCCTGAAGACGCCGCCGCCGGCGGTGGAATTCAAGGCCAACATCGAGCTGGTCGCAAAGTATTACGACAAGCTCAGCGCCATGATGCAGGACGAGTGATCCCGCCGGACACGCAACTGGATTTTGAAGCGCCGCCCGTTGGGCGGCGTTTTGCTTTCGGCCGCCGCCGTCTGCCGCTAGGCTGTATTCGGGCTGAACGTGGTTGGAGATTTGGCATGGCGCAGATCGAGACATTCGAGCGCAACTGGCCGGCGCTGCCTTTCATCGGCTGGCAGGACACCTGCGCGACGCTGCACATGTGGACGCAGGTGGTCGGCAAGATCCGCCTCGCGCTGGAGCCGATGGTGAACCACTGGTGGCAGGTGCCGCTCTATGTCACCGCGACGGGCCTGACCACGTCGCCGATGCCCTACAGGTCGCGCAGCGTCCAGATCGATTTCGATTTCTGCCGCCATGCGCTTGTCATCAGTACCGGCGATCCGCAACGCGTCGAAATCGGGCTTGCGCCGATGCCGGTGGCGGAATTCTACGAGAAGGTGATGAGCGTGCTGCACGATCTCGGCATCGAGGTGAGCATCTGGACCATGCCGGTCGAGGTGGCCGATGCCATTCCGTTCGAGCAGGATCTTCAGCACAAATCCTACGATGCGGATGCCGCGCAGCGCTTCTGGCGCGCCCTCGTGCACATCGATCGCGTCATGAAGCAGTTCCGCGCGGGCTTCACCGGCAAAGTAAGTCCCGTGCATTTCTTCTGGGGGAGTTTCGACATGGCCGTGACGCGGTTTTCCGGGCGCACCGCGCCGCCGCATCCCGGCGGCATGCCGAACCTCGGCAACTGGGTGGCGCGGGAAGCCTATTCGCACGAGGTCTCGAGCTGCGGCTTCTGGCCGGGCAACGGCGGCTTCGGCAAGGCGGCGTTCTATTCCTACGCCTATCCCGCGCCGCCGGGTTTCGCCGACGCGCCGCTGCGTCCGCCCGTGGCGGTGTTCGACAGGAATCTTCAGGAGTTCATCCTGGACTACGACACCGTGCGGATGTCGGACGATCCGGACGCCATGCTGCTCGAATTCTTCCAGAGCACCTATGACGCCGCCGCCAATGCCGGCCGCTGGGACCGCGCCGCGCTGGAGCGGTAGTGGGGTCTGGCCTTGCCCCGTCGTCATTGCGAGCGAAGCGAAGCAATCCAGAGCAACAAACAAGGAATGGATTGCTTCGTCGCTTCGCTCCTCGCACGGGTTGTTGACGACTTGACTTTTCTTCCATGTGACTATATTCCTATTACATCCAGGCCGCGATGTTTCATGAGCAGCGCGGTTTGGGCCCTGAGTGACGACGGTGGAGCGCCGGGAGGCGCAGCGCCTGTCGCATCAGGCGCGCATGGCCCTCGCCAGGCCGTGCGGCGGACTCGATCGCAAGAGTTCGCCAAAGGT
>JAGVII010000819.1 GCA_020056155.1 Afipia sp. | reverse complement strand
TTCCGAGAACATGCTCGCGGCCTACTACATGGGCATTCCCGTCAAGCGCGTGGTGTCGATCGTCTGGGCGATCAGCGCCGCGGTCGCGACCTGCGCCGGGGTGCTGCTCGCGCCCATCACCTTCGTCCATTCCAATGTCGGCCTTGTGCTGGGATTAAAGGCGTTTCCCGCAGCGGTGCTGGGCGGATTCGGATCGATCCCCGGGGCGGTGGTCGGTGGAATCCTGATCGGCGTCATCGAAAGCATGGCCGGGTTTTACCTGCCGCAGGGATGGAAGGATGTCGCGCCCTACATCGTGCTGCTCGCGGTGCTGCTGCTGAAACCCGAAGGCATCTTCGGGCTTCACACGCGCAAGAAAGTCTGAGGGGCGCCGATGCGGTTTCTTTTCAAGACGGATTATAACGACGACATCCGCCTGATCCCCCATAGCGGATACATCTGGTCCTACGGCGCGCTGCTGGCGCTGCTGCTGATCGCGCCGTTCGTCCTGAGCAGCTACTTCGTCAGCCAGCTCGTTTTCGTCTGCATCTATGCCACCGTCGGCGTCGGGCTGATGATCCTGACGGGGTTCACCGGACAGGCCTCGCTGGGCCACGCGGCGTTCCTTGCCATCGGCGCCTATACCGCCGGCTATCTTCATCAGATGGGCGTACCCTTCATCGTCTACTTTCTGGCGGCGGGCGTGCTGACCGGATTGATCGGCGCAATGGTCGGATTTCCGGCGTTGCGGCTGCAGGGCATCTATCTCGTCATCGCCACCATCTCGTTCGCACTGATCGTCGAGGAGATTCTGGCGCGCTGGGAGAGCGTCACGCACGGCAATGACGGCATGCGCGTCCCGGCGATCCAGATGTTGGGCGGCACCATCGCGCGCGACAGCCCGACCTTCTACTACATGTGTCTCGGCCTATTGATCGTCGCCATTGTCGGCACGCTCAACCTGATGCGGTCTCCGACAGGGCGCGCGTTCGTCGCCATCCGCGACAGCGAAACCGCAGCCAAGAGCATGGGCATCAACGTCTCGCGCTACAAGGTGAAGTCATTCGCCTTGAGCGCGGCGATCACCGGCCTCGCGGGCGTACTCTTTGCTCACAAGATGTCCTTCATCAGCCCGGAGATGTTCACTCTCCAGCTGTCCATCGAATTCATCATGGTGATCATCATCGGCGGCGTGATCAGCCTGCACGGCGCGGTGCTGGGCGCGATCTTCATCGTCATGGTCGATCCGTTCCTGACCTTCCTGAAGGACGACATTCCGGGTGTGATCGCCGGTCTCGCGGCGACCTTCGGCGCCGGCGTCGAGCAGGCGGCCAGCATCAAGAACAACGTTGCGGCGATCGCTTCGGCCAACGGCCTGAAGGGCGCGATCTATGGCCTGATCATCATGCTGTTCATCCTGTTCGAGCCCTACGGCATCTATGGCCGCTGGCTGAAGATCAAGCTCTTCTTCCAGCTCTTTCCGCTCTACAAGCGCGCGACCTTCAAGCGGCAGAAGATCTACGTCAAATCGGAGCGGAACCGATGAGCTGTTTCCGCGCCGAAAATCTCTCGCTTCACTTCGGTGGCCTGAAAGCGGTGGATTCCGTCAGCTTCGCCGTCGAGAAAGGTGAAATCCTCTCGATCATCGGTCCCAACGGGGCCGGCAAAAGCTCGATCTTCAATCTGATCTCTCGCCTCTATGAGCCGACCTCGGGCCGGCTCTATTTCGAGGATCAGGACATCACCGAGGAGCCGCCTTACGGCATCGCCAGGCTGGGCATCGCGCGCACTTTCCAGAACATCGAACTGTTCGAAAATGCCACCGTTCTCAGCAACCTCCTGGTCGGGCGGCACCGGCACTCCACCACCACCCTCTGGCAGGAACTGCTATTCTTGCCGAACGTCCGGCGCGACGAAAAAGCGCATCGCCGCCGCGTCGAGCAGGTCATTGATTTCCTTGACCTTGCCGCTCATCGGGACAAGCTCATCTCCGGATTGCCCTATGGCGTGCGCAAGGTGATCGAACTGGCCCGCGCGCTGTGCACCGAGCCGAAGCTGATCCTGCTCGACGAGCCGTCGTCGGGCCTGAATGTGGAGGAGACCGACGACATGTCGTTCTGGATCCGCGACATGAAGACCGAGCTTGGCATCACCGTGCTGATGGTCGAGCACGACATGACCCTGGTCAACCGCGTCTCCGACCGCGTGATCGCGCTGAACTACGGCAAGGTGCTCGCCATGGGCGCGCCGGCCGAGGTGCAGAAGCATCCCGATGTCGTCGCGGCCTATCTCGGCACATGAGGACTCACATGGCAGTGCGACGATCACGAGCACTTTGTTCCACCTCTCCCCACCGGAGAGAGGAAGCGCATCGCGCAATGTTCGGACGTCAGAGGACGATGTCATGAGCACGCCCGACATCATTCTCAAGCTGAGCAACATTGAAAGCTACTACGGCCCGATCATGGCGATCCGTGGCATCAGCCTCGAGGTGCCGCGTGGCAAGATCGTCACGCTGCTCGGCGCCAACGGCGCGGGCAAGACCACCGTGCTCAAGACGATTTCCGGCATTCTCGATCCGCAGGAGGGCTCCATCGAATTCAAGGGGCAGCCGATCCAGCGTATGGAAGCCGACAAGATCGTGCGCCTCGGATTAAGCCATGTGCCCGAAGGACGCGAGGTGTTTCCGTTCCTCAGCGTGCGCGAAAACCTGATGATGGGGGCTTATCCGCGCAAGGATCATGACGGCGTCGCCGCCGATCTGGAGCGGGTCTACGGCTATTTCCCGCGCCTGCGCGAGCGCGTCAATCAGCCGGCCGGGCAGCTTTCCGGCGGCGAGCAGCAGATGCTGGCGATCGGGCGCGCGCTGATGAACCGTCCGACGTTGCTGCTGCTGGACGAGCCGTCGCTCGGGCTGTCGCCGATTCTGGTGAAGGAAATTTTCACCATCATCAAGCGCGTCAACCAAGAGCAGGGGATGTCGATCCTGCTGGTCGAGCAGAACGCGAAGGTGGCGCTGGAGACCGCGCATTATGGATATGTGCTGGAAATCGGCCGCGTGGTGATGAACGACACCTGCGAGCGCCTGATGATGTCGCAGGACATTCAGGAATTCTACCTCGGCGCCAAGGAAGACGGCGCGCGGGGCGAGCGGCGCTGGAAGAAGAAAAAGACGTGGCGGTAAAGCACTGGCGATAGAAAGCCAGCGATAAAGACAAGAATCTGGCGGCAAGCCGGGCAAAGCAAGCAGCAGAAAGACCGGCGTTCAAGCCGCGCAAGAGGGAACGACATCAAGGCCGCGTAGCCGCTGGGCGGATATGGCGGAAAGGGAGCGAGCAATGGCGAGACCCGCAGTGATCACCGTCGCGGACACGATCGCGAAAAGCTTTCTGCTCGCGGTGGAAACGCGCGGCGACAAGCCGGCGATCCGGGAAAAGCATCTCGGCGTCTGGCAGTCGACAAGCTGGCGTGAATGGCTCCGGATCGTCAAAGAGATCGCCTACGCGCTTCATGCGGTGGGCTTCAAGCCGGGGGACGTTGCTTCCATCGTCTCGAACGCGACGCCGCATTGGGTGTTTGCCGACATGGGCGTGCTCTGCGCGGGCGGCGTCTCATCAGGCATCTACCCGACGGATTCGGCGGCGCAGGTCGAGTATCTCATTAACGACTCGCGGACGCGGGTGATCTTCGCCGAGGACGACGAACAGCTCGACAAGGTGCTGTCGTGCCGCGATCGCTGCCCGACCCTCGAGAGGATCGTCGTGTTCGATATGGAGGGCCTCAGCGGTTTCAGCGATCCGATGGTGATGTCGCTGGACGAGTTCATGGCGCTCGGACGCAATCATATGAACGGCCGCGACGCGTTGTGGGAGGAGATGGTCGCGAGCCGCGGCACGAACGATCTCGCCATTCTTGTCTATACGTCGGGGACGACAGGACCTCCCAAGGGGGCGATGCACTCCAACCGCAGCGTGACCCATCAGATGCGCTACGCCGATTATCTTCTCGTGCCGACCGATCACGAGGAGCGGCTGGTGTTCCTGCCGCTGTGCCATGTCGCCGAGCGGATCGGCGGCTATTATCTGTCGATCGCCGTCGGCTCGGTCATGAATTTTGCCGAGAGCCCGGAAACCGTGCCGGACAATCTGCGCGAAGTGCAGCCGACCGCGTTCCTCGCCGTGCCGCGCATCTGGGAAAAATTCTACTCGGCGATCACGATTGCGCTGAAGGATGCAACGCCGCTTCAGCAGTGGATGTATCGCCGGGCGCTCGGCATCGGCCAGCGCCTGACCGAATACAAGCTGGAGGGCGAAACACCGCCACTGTCGCTGCGGCTCGCGGGCAAGGCTGCTTACTGGCTGGTGTTCCG
>JAGVII010000277.1 GCA_020056155.1 Afipia sp. | reverse complement strand
GAAAGCCGGGACCCATACTCCCTGAATTTTCGATTTGGGGGGAGATGCCGGAGCAATCGTCTCGCCATCACCACGGCCTTCGGTGGTTATGGGTCCCGGCTTTCGCCGGGACGACGTGGAGGGGCTTCGGCTAACCGCCCCCCCAAAACCCGCCGACAAGCCGGTTTTTGCGGGCGTTCCGGGGTTGCGACTCCGCTGCCTGTCGCGTATTTCCTCTCCATGACAGCACACAGCCAGACCGCCCCCGCGACGCCCGATGTGGCGAGCGCGCATGAAAAGATTCTCATCGTCGATTTCGGCTCCCAGGTGACGCAGCTCATCGCGCGGCGTGTCCGCGAGGAGGGTGTCTACTCCGAGATCGTGCCGTTCCAGAAGGCCGAGGCGGCCTTCAAGGCGATGCAGCCCAAGGCCGTGATCCTCTCCGGCGGTCCGGCCTCCGTGCTCGACGCCGATGCGCCTTCAGCACCCATGTCGATCCTGACCGCGGGCGTGCCGGTGCTGGGTATCTGCTACGGCGAGCAGACCATGGCCCAGCAACTCGGCGGCACCGTCGAGGCCGGACATCATCGCGAATTCGGCCGCGCGCTGATCGAGGTGACCGACAACTGCGCGCTGTTCGAGGATGTCTGGAAGGTCGGCGAGAAGCACTACGTCTGGATGAGCCACGGCGACCGCGTCACCAGGCTGCCGGACGGTTTTCGCGGCGTGGCGAAAGCGCCGGGTTCGCCGATCTCGGTCATTGCCGACGACAAGCGCAAGTTCTACGCGATGCAATTCCACCCCGAGGTGGTGCATACGCCGGACGGCGCCAAGCTGATCAAGAATTTCGTGCGCAAGGTCGCGGGGCTGAAAGGCGACTGGACCATGCGCGCCTTCCGCGAGGAAGCGATCGAGAAGATCCGCGCGCAGGTAGGCCCGGGCAAGGTGATCTGCGGCCTGTCCGGCGGCGTCGATTCATCGGTCGCCGCGATCCTGATTCACGAAGCCGTCGGCGATCAGCTCACCTGCGTGTTCGTGGATCACGGCATGCTGCGCAAGGACGAGGCGAAAACCGTCGTCGATCTGTTCCGTCATCACTACAACATTCCGCTGGTGCATGTGGACGCGTCGAAGACATTCCTCGGCGAGCTTGACGGCGTCACCGATCCGGAAGTGAAGCGCAAGACCATCGGGCGTCTGTTCATCGATGTATTCGACGCGGAAGCGAAAAAGATCGGCGGCGCGGATTTTCTGGCGCAGGGCACGCTCTATCCCGACGTTATCGAAAGCGTGTCGTTCACCGGCGGTCCATCGGTGACGATCAAGTCGCACCACAATGTGGGCGGCTTGCCCGCGCGCATGAACATGAAGCTGGTCGAACCTTTGCGCGAACTGTTCAAGGATGAGGTGCGCGCGCTGGGCCGCGAACTCGGCCTGCCGGATGTGTTCGTCGGACGGCATCCGTTTCCGGGGCCGGGCCTTGCGATCCGCTGCCCCGGCGAGATCACCCGCGAGAAGCTCGACATCCTGCGCGAGGCCGACGCGGTTTATATCGACCAGATCCGCAAGGCGGGACTCTACGACACCATCTGGCAGGCCTTCGCGGTGCTGCTGCCGGTGAAGACAGTGGGCGTGATGGGCGACGGGCGCACGTATGAATACGTGGTCGGCCTGCGCGCGGTCACCTCCACCGACGGCATGACCGCGGACTTCTATCCCTTCGACATGAAATTCCTCGGCGAAACCGCGACGCGCATCATCAACGAGGTGAAGGGCGTCAACCGCGTGGTCTACGATGTGACGTCTAAGCCGCCGGGCACGATCGAGTGGGAGTAGATGCCTGAACGACCGCCAGCTTTTTTCGATGGTTGGAGATTGGATATTGATCCAATTTGGGAGTCGTACAATCGTATCTTGTTTTCCTACCGGCGGTCTGAAGTCGAAAAGGAGGCTTATCTAAAGCGACTTTATCGCAGCCATTTTGTCGTCTTCACCTACAGTTTCATTGATGCGATGACGACCCAGATTCTTATCCAAAAATTTAAGTTCTCGAAGTCGCAACTAAGCCATGGTTCGTTGAAGTCCAAGGTCGGACGTCTTGATGCTTTTTCTAAGAACGCTGGTGCGCTCGCCGCTTTTCATGATTTTTGGACTGATGACATTCATACGCTTCGAACGGAGTTGATCCATCCAAAGCGATACGATCACTGGGTTTCAACAGAACTAGATAAACTTGATATCGAAACTCTTTTGATTCGACTCAATCTATTTGCAGTAAAAGCCCATCAGGTGTCGGGCATGGAGTTTCCATATTGGCTCACGGGCTGGAATTCGATCAATTCGATGACGTCTGACTCTGCTAGTCAAGGAATCATCCAATCGAATAATTCGCAGTTTAAAGTCTTTTTGCAGATGTGTGGTTGGCTTGACTCACGGCATTCCTCTCAAGCTCTAGAATCTGTCAAAGATTATTTAGTTGGCGAGGAAAAATATAAGGCTGTGGTGTCTTTCTTGGATGCTTTGGGTTTTGAGACGCAACCGTTGCCAACAGGTGTTGATTATAGCCTGATGCCGCTTTGGTCCAAGCAGTGGTGGGACCGATCTGCAATGGAAAAGCTTAGAGCATTTCGTATGAGCAACAGTCCATTTAATCGAAAATGAAAACTTGGACCGCTTATAAGTCCTCAATCACCATCAATCTCTTTGATCGTTATTGATAGCTAGCAAGCAGCCGGAGTATCGCGGCAGACAATGAATTCGCTGCACGATCGAGTGGGAGTAGGCGCCGGAATTCTCCCGACGCCTCACCCCAACCCGTTTATTTGCCAGTCTTCGAGCTTCGCTTCGGCCGCCGCACGGCTCGCAGTTTTCCGCTCTTTCCACCGCCGCAGAAGAACTGATCGCCGCCGTCGGACTCGAGTCCCGAGATGCCCGTTCCCGGCGGCATGGTGAGTTCTTCGAGAACGTCGCCGGTCTGGGGATCGATGCGGCGCAGTTCGCTGTCGTCGCCTTCCCATGTGCCGTGCCAGAGTTCGCCATCGACCCAGGTGACGCCTGTGACAAAGCGAGACGACTCGATGGTGCGCTGGATCGCGCCCGTCTCTGGGTCGATCTGATGGATTTTCTTTTCCCGGTACTGCCCGACCCAGAGCGAGCCTTCGGCCCACGCCATTCCGGAGTCGCCGCCGTCGCCGGGCGCGGGGATCGTTGCAATCACGCGGCCCGACTTCGGATCGACCTTCTGGATATTCTTCTCGAAAAGCTGAAACAGGTACTGGCCGTCGAAGGCCGTGCCCGCATGCGCTGGCATGTGGATCGCGTGCACGGTCTTGCCGCTTTCGGGATCGAGGGCGTTGAGCCTGTCGCCGGATGCAAACCAGACTCTCCGGCCGTCAAACGTGACGCCATGCACTTCCTCCGCGCCGGGAAAGGGGCCGTACTCGCGAATGATTTCTGCTGCTGCTCGTTTCATGTTCCATCTCCATTGCTTCGATGCCGCCAACCTAATCACCCGGCAGAGCAGCAGGGAGTAACAATGCGGTCGTGAATCCCGCCACGGGCGGGGTCATCCAGCGGCGCGCGCGGGCGCGGCCGAACGATTGCACCTTGCCGGCTTCCGCAAGCTCATCAAGCGCGCGCTGCACGGTGCGCTGGCTGGCGCCGAGCGCAAGCGCGAGCGCCGAACTCGACCACGACTCGCCATCGGCGAGGAAGGCGAGCACCGATCCATGCTCTTCCTCGACGGGCGTTGCGAGGACGACCACATCGCGCGCGTGGTGGGGCTCCAGTGCAAATCCGTCTTTGGTCGCGGCGATGCCGGCCAGCGGCCGCAGCGCCTTGCGCAACCGCCCGATCTCGACGCGCAGCCGCGCGCGATGCGATTCATCTGCATGCTTCGCCCTGAATGTCCGCGCGAGCAGCTCCCCGCGCGACACATCCTTTGGCCACGCTTCGGCGAGCGCGCGGGCAAGCGTGAACAGCACCGGACGTCCCGCCAGCGAGATCATTGTGCCTGCGTGACGCACGGCATAACGGCAGGCATCCACCACGAGCGTCTTCGACGCCAATAGCGTTTCGACCTCTTCGAGCAGGAGCGGGCGCTCCTCGCCGCGCGCGATGAGGCGCGCCGCGGGCGTGTTCAGGACGCGGGATGCGCTTTCGACTTCGGCCAGAAGTGCCGGAATGCGGGCCTCGCGCGCCGCACCTTCGGCGCGAAGCAGTGCGGCGCGAGCGTCCTTCGTCCGCAGGCGGCGCATCGCAATCCCGGCAACAACCAGTTCGTGTGCGGCCCGCCATGCGGGTGGAAAGGGCGCCGGGTCGAGTTCGGCGAGCGCACGCTCGGCCTCATCGAGGCGTCCAATCAGAAGAAGGCGCCTGACCTCGAGGTGCCGCGCATGCGCGGCGTTCACCCAGTCGCCGTGCTTTTCGAGCGCCGTGCGCGCCGCTTCGAGCGGCCTGGTCGGCCAGCCCAGATCCCGCGACACCAGCGCAATCTCGGCCTCGGCCACGACGCACCGCGCGCGGGCCACAGCCTCTTTGGGGCCGAAGGCGCGTGCGGCCTTTTGCAGCAGAATTCGCGCGCGGACCAGATCGCCGAGCTGAGCCATCGCGATGCCGCGCAGTGCAAGGGCAGGCGGGTCGTTGCGCAGCGCGACCCGGTTCAGTGCTCCGAGGGGATCACCCGTCGCCAGTGCGCGCGCCGCGGCCGTGATCAGCGAGTCCATTTGAATCCCGCCAAACTTGTCACTCCCACCCGTTCGATATCCGGCCCAAAGTTATCCCGGAACACGAACGGTCGGCAGTGAACGGCGTTACGTTCCAGCCGCGAGACACGCTCATTCGAGGTTCCGATGACAACGATACCATCACCTGACAAGGCCGGGAAAGAAGGACAGCACGTCATGAACACACCACCGATTGTATCGCCGCAGGAGTGGGAGGCCGCACGCGAGCAACTGCTTGTGAAGGAGAAGGCCCAGATGCGCGCGCGCGACGCGCTGGCCGCCGAGCGCCGGCGGATGCCGTGGATGGCGGTGGAAAAGCCGTACACGTTCGACGGGCCGAACGGCAAAGCGAGCCTGCTCGATCTGTTCGCTGGCCGCCGCCAGTTGATCGTCTACCGCGCCTTCTTCGAGCCCGGCGTGCACGGCTGGCCGGAGCATGCCTGCATCGGCTGTTCGCTGGGGGCCGATCAGGTTTCCAACCTTGCCCACCTCAATGCGCGGGATACCACGCTCGTATATGCCTCGCGTGCGCCGCAGGCCGACATCGCGCGCCTGAAGGCACAGATGGGCTGGGAGCAAATCCCATGGGTGACCATCACCGACAGCTTCGACAAGGATTTCGGCGTCGATGAGTGGCATGGCCACAACGCCTTCATCCGCGACGGCGACCGCATCTTCCGCACCTACCTGATCAATACGCGCGGCGATGAGGCGATGGGCACCGTCTGGAGCTATCTCGACATGACCGCGCTCGGGCGTCAGGAGGTGTGGGAGGATTCGCCCAAAGGTTATCCGCAGGAACGGCCATACAAGTGGTGGAACTGGAACGACAGCTACGTTCCCGGTGCTGCGCCTGACCCGAAGTGGATCGCGGTGTCCGATGCCGGAGAGGACGCGTTCCGCAACAAGGACGGCGGCGCG